>DATCIL010000172.1:0-1781 GCA_036507795.1 Anaerolineales bacterium
AATTTATTGTTGGCGGCCTGGTATAACAACTCATGGAAGCGACAATCCAACTCCATGATCCTGCCAAAATCGGTTTTGTCGACCGTTCTCCATTGCTCGGCCAACGTTCTCATCGCTATGAGCTGCTTCGAATTAATGCGCTCAGCAGCCAGACGGGCACATAACGCCTCCAGCTCCACGCGTATCTCGTAAATCTGGGTAAGATCGGTGATGGCGACGTCCGAAACAAACATGCCCCGGCGAGGCGTGGCGATGACCAGATTTTCTGATTGAAGCCTTTTGAGCGCTTCCCGGATTGGCGTGCGACCCAGTTTGAGATCTGCCATCAATTCAACTTCTCGAATGACAGCGCCAGGCTTCATCTCGATCGTTACAATTTTCTCTTTGATCTGCTTGTACGCCTTATCGGCATCCGTTACGACCATTCGCCCTCCGTAATCTGAGTAAAGGTGTCATCAAGCCCGATGGAGCCAACAATCTGCCATTTTTCCAACCGGGCGTTCTCCGAATTGACAACCTCTCTGCGACTCTCCTTACTAGGCTTCCTGAGCTTTCTGCCGTTCGCGATACGCCTTGATCCAGCGCATGCCATACTCATCACGGCCCATCGAAAGATCTGCAGCCAGGATGGCTGTGTTGACCTCGGTATCCAGGGGATTGGTGATCGGACAGGTCAGTCCGGCATAAATCGCCAAGGCGATGTAGGTGGCATTGATATACTTCCGGTCGGGCAAACCGAAAGAAATGTTGCTGACACCCATGGTGACGTTGACTCCAAACTCGGCAACCACCCGCCCGATGGTCTCGAGGGCGATGCGACCGGCATGGTGATCAGAACCCATGGTAAGTGCCAGGGGATCGATGATCACATGTTCAGCCGGGATGCCCAGTTGAGCCGCCCTTTCGATAATCTTTCCAGCCACTGCCAGTCGGGCCTCGGGAGTCTCCGGGATTCCGTCCTCGTCCATGCACAGCCCAATGACGGCCGCGCCGTGCTCTTTGACCAGGGGCAAGACACTCTCCAGGGAACGGGCCTCACCGTTAACCGAGTTAACCAGGGCTTTACCCTCGTAAGCCTGGAGAGCGGCCTCGAGTGCTTCGGGGTCGGCTGTGTCGATGCACAGGGGCACATCGCTCACTTCCATGACGGCGCGGAGCACCTGGACCAGCAGCTCTTTTTCGTCTGCGCCGGGCACCCCGGCGTTAACATCAAGAATATGCGCGCCGGCAGCGACCTGGGCGAGGGCATCCGCCCGGACGACGTCGAAATTTCCTTCCTGGAGCGCCGCCAGCACTTTCTTTCGACCGGTTGGATTGATGCGCTCACCGATAACTACAGTCGGATTGCCGCGCAAGATCTCGACGGATTTCGTTTTTGAAGCTAGAACGGTTTTTAAGTTTTCGGCCATTCGTTACACCTCTTCGTCGGATTCAAAGCTGAAGGTTCGATTTCAACACAAAGGGCACAAAGGGTTTACACCAAGGATCACAAAAGAAAATTAAATATCTTTGTGTCCTTCGCGTCACTTTGTGACCTGACTTGTAAATAGCCTTGCGAAGGTTGGTCTTCCAGTACCTTCGCCTTGAACCGAAACCTTCGCAAGGCTTTTCATCCTTCGTGGCGCACGCAGCGTTCATGACAACTTTGTGTTAACAGAAATGTTCGGGCGGGCGCGTGAGAGCAGATCTTTCATTAATGCGTACAGCTGGGCGACACCACCGGGATAAAAAATCATGACCAGGATGAGCAGCACGCCATAAAGCACCAGGTGCAAACCGGG
>DATCIL010000173.1:0-6485 GCA_036507795.1 Anaerolineales bacterium
TTGCTCGATAAGCGATTCTGGCGTCATAGTCGCGCTCCTGCAAAATTATATCAACCGGCCTAGAAGTATGCCGGCGAAAACGGCCAGGCCGCCCAGAAAACTGCTGCCGAAAAGATTAAGCAATCCGAGCGTCCCTTGCCCGGTCATGATCAAGTTGAGGCTCTCATAAGCATAAGAAGAAAAGGTGGTGTACGATCCTAGGAAGCCAATTGCGATGAATAATCGCCATTGGGGAGACACCAGGAAGCGGTCTGTGACCAGGGCCATGAAAAGACCGAGGATAAAGCTGCCGGTCAGGTTGATAATCAGGTTCCCATATGGGAATGCGGTTCCGAAGCGTTGAGCGGTCCAATCGCCCAACCAGTAACGCAAAAGGGCGCCCAGAACCGCGCCAACAGCGATGATTACAGGCTTTGGCATAGACACGCTCCGAGCCATTCTTGAATGAGACGAGAGATATCTGTGCTGAGGCCCCCCATTAAGCGCTGCCCTCTAACCGTCGTCTCAGTCCTTGGTTTGCCTGTCTCAAACCATCCAACTCGGACTGGCAGGCTTTTAGCTTCATCGCCAGGGTCCTGGCATCCTGTAAAAACTGGTAAGTCCTGTATTTCATCACGGAATAACGACCCCCCAACTGCATGCGCTCGGCCTGAATCCGTTCGATTTCGGCGCGGACATCCGCCTCCGGCTTATCCTCCAATTGCTGGCGCCGCCGTTCGGCGCGCAGCGCTGCCAGACCGGCCGCCAGCGTGAAACGCAAGCCTTCATCGATCTCCCAATCGTTGGTAGCAAATTCGGCTTGTAACTCCTGCCAGAGATCATTTAGCATCTTGAGCTCAATACGTTCGACATGTGTGTCTGAAAAGAACTCACTTTCAAATGTACCGCCATAGTCACTCATGGGTAATCTCATCCACCTCCTCTTCCATCAATTTTTGCAGAACCTGAGCGGAGGCCTGCCTGACGCTTGGGCGCGCATCCTTCGAGGCTCTTCTCAGGGCAGCCCTGGCACGCTCACCACCCAACAGTCCTAAGGATTGGGCTGCGGCCACCCGCGTTACATACGGCTTGTCAGGATTCAACAACAAATCTGTCAAGAGCGGCACCGCAGCATGATCCCCCAGCCATCCCAACCCCCGGGCAGCCATCACCAGCCGGTGTGCATCAACCTCGCTTCTTGCAAGGATGGCAATGGGAATAATCGCGCGTGGCTCGTGTAATTGCTTGGTCAATACATCAATCGCCATGCCCACTCGTTGCGGATCGGCAGAGAGGATGGCGCCCATCAGCTTTTCGATATAGGTTTCTGGTGGTGAATCACAGGCTATATTGCAGGTGGGGCAAAGCCCCCCGGTTGATGGGTACCGGCATTTCGGGCAAAATAGTAGATCCATAAGCAAAAAGCCTCTACTGGAAATTGTTTCCAGTAGAGGCTATCAGTCCTCGCAGACAATTTTGGCGAGCCTCATCGCCGAGATGATAACGATACTATTTTACTATAGTATTACGCTATCATTCAAATCCGTGGTGTAAGCCCTGATCCGGGCTGGCCTGCATCGCCTGCGACATTTCAGCGACCATGGCCACGCCGGTACGATATTGGAAAGGCCACATGCTGTGCTGGTCAAAGAAGGCCACCCGATCGCCCTCTTGCAGGGTGTGAGCCAGGTCTGGCTGCAGGCCGGGCAAAGCGCTCAGTTCGCCATTGACAAAGGTGATGCCGCGCGCCTCGGTCGGCATCTGTATGCGGGCCAGAAGATCGCTGATCGTGCTGGTTTCGGGAAGGGATATTTGCATATTGGCGAAGCTGCCCTGGTTCGCCTCCCCCGCATAATGGGCCAGTTCGCCGTAGAGCCATACGTCAACGCGGATGGATGTCATCTAACCTCCTGCAATGGGTGGAAATATACCGACTTCGTCATCCGGACTTAGGCTCCAATCCATCGGCTGGGCAATCCCGTTGACGAAGACGACCTTGGCCTCTTCCGGAGGAATTTTCAACTGATCCACTACAATCTGCAATGTAGCTCCCTCGGGCAGTTCAACCTCAAAAGGGGTGCCGGGGGCCAACCCTTCGGCGAAGCGCCTTAGACTTGCAAAAAGCTTCACACGCACGCGCATTGTTCAATCCTCTAAGGGCAGCGGACGATATTCTGGGCCCAAAGACAATCGGCGCAGGACGGGTTCCACCCCCAACAGCTTGCCACCAGTGCCCATCTCGACCCTGGGCATCGTTCGTGTCGATTAACCGCGGACAGGGCAGGAAGCTGCCCTGTCCATAGCCAAAACGGTGATCACAGTTCTGCGTAAACCGAGTCGAGAACCTCATCAGGTATGTCGAATACCTGGTTGTGGGGCGGCAGCGGCTCGAGTTTCATAAATTCGGGCACGCGATCCGCCTGCTTGCCAATACCTGCGGCTTCGTTGAAGGCGCGCTCTTTCTTGAGAACGTCGGCGCCATAGGCGGCGATGTCGTCGGCGGTCCAGCTGGTGCCGAACACGCCGTTGCACTCCTCGATCATGCCCTCGTAACCGCTGGCGATATCCAAGACGGCGAATGCGATGAACAGGCAGTGACCGGTGGAGTCGATGAAGGCGGTCGCGGACTGGAAGTTGCGGCTCAAAGCAGCTTTGCCCTCCGGGCTCAATGGATCGACTTTGCCGCTCACGCCCAGGATCTCGGGCGCGATGGTGTAGCCGGCGGTGTGGTCTGCGCCCATCGTGGTGGTGGCATAGGTGATGCCAATCCCCTTGACGGCGCGTGGCTCGTAAGCCGGCATGGACTGGCCCTTGACGACCGGAACGTGGGTCAGGCCATACACCCGGCCGGCGGTCTCGGTCCCGCTGCCCAGGATGCGGCCCGACGGCGTGCCCTGGCCCATCTCGTGGATCAGGTTGATGGCGCCTTTGCTGTCGCCGAAGGGGATCACGCCCGCCTCCATGGCTACGGCGATGGTCGTGCCGGTTTCAATGGTGTCCAGGCCGTAATCGTTGCACAGCTTGATCATCTCTGCGATATCATCCAGATTGTCAATGCCGCAGTCGGCGCCAAGCGCCCAGTCGGATTCGTATTCAATGCAGGAAGCATGCTCGCTTCCATCTTCCTTGTACCACGTGTTCGAGCACTGGATAATGCAGCCCGGGCTGCAGGCGTGGTTGTAAATCTCCTTCCCCTTGCGCTCTTTAATCCCATCGAAGATGGCCTCGCCAGCGATCTTGGGCGCACCCTCAAAACGACCGCTGGAGAAGTTGCGCGTGGGCAGGCCGCCGGCCTCGTTCATGATATTGATCAGGACCGCGGTTCCATACGTGTTCAGCCCGCCCTTCGGCTTGGTGATGGCATGGGTCTGCAGGGCCTCGGTCATCTTTTTGCGCCCCCCGTTAAAAAGGGCCTTATCCACGATCGGCGCCCCCGGAGCTTGTTTACGGTCCAGGATGATGAACTTTACGCCCTTGCTGGCCAGCACCGAGCCCAGGCCACCGCGCCCTGCGTAGCGGGTGGCGCGCTTTTCCTGGTCGTTGAAGACCACACCGGCGTTGCCATAGCTGTGCTCGCCGGCCATACCGCAACCGCTGATGGAGACCTTGTCTCCGAAGCGCTCGTAAATCTGCGGAAATACATCCGGCAGCGGTTTACCGCTGTATTCTGTTGCGTCGAAAAACTCGACCTCAGGCTGTCCTGCGTCTTTGTCCCAGGTTATGTGCAAGCCCCAGAACTTGCCTTTTTCCTGGGGTTGTCCTTCCAATACCAGCGCCCTGATCTGCATATCTGCCAGGTCCGCTCCCCAGGAAGTACCGGCATTGGACTCCTTGATGCCGCCGGTTAGAGGCGATTTGGCGCCCACCGAGATGCGCGCCGAGGTGGGGGCAGGTGTACCGGTGACGATACCGGGAGAAAAGACCAGTTTGTTGTTGGGACCCAGGGGATGGCTGAGTGGTGGGACTTCATCGGCGACAAGGGCGGACGTCATTGCGCGCCCGGCCAGATATTTGTAGGCTTCCGGCAGTTCCTCTATTTTGCAGGTTCGATCGGTCATGTTGGCGCGGACAATAAACATGTGGCACCTCCTTCGAATTCCATTATCTAAATATTGTTCGGGTGGATGGCTAAAGGTTGGTCAAAGCCGATGCAAGATCTGGGTTCAAACACCTCCTTACCTTGTGTCGATAGACTCCCTCTAATCAGTATAGTAAATATTCGAGTTCTGCGGAGGTGACATTTATCACTTGTTTGTCAAAAGGATTTCTTGACCCGAGGACCTCCATCGAGTTTCGGATCGCGCGTAAATGAGGCAAAAATCACAAAATTGACAAGCATTAAAAAATATGCTATTGTTAGACAGATAAATGCACACGTGTGCATTACCTGGAATCGCTCGCACTGGCGTCGCTCACGCAGCATAGCTCGGACTTTCGGAAATCTATTCACTTTCAACGCTAAATACCCAATTAAACGAGGAAGAGCCTTGCGATGGTTCACCTCCAGTGCCTTCGTCTTGAGTGGAAACCTTCGCCAGGCTGTTCCCAAATCGCAGATGTTTTGCGAGAGGAGGTGGTGCTGTCTGCTGATAACCAACCAATCCCTGGGTTCGCAAGTTCTATGTAGCTTTTCCAAATTCTTACGCAAACGATAGGAGGATGAGAGATGTCGCGCAGTTCTAAACTATTCTTATTGTCCCTGGTGCTCGCTGCCGTGCTCCTTTTTGCAGGCTGCACAGCGGCGCCGAGCCCTGCGCCTGCCGAGGAAACGCAGCCCGGAGCGGCTGTCACGGAAGCAGGCGAGGAGCCCCAGGTAACACAGGCCGACCTGGTGTTTGGCATGGCCGTCCACGCAAACCCCGCAGAGGATGCCTTCTGGGCTGTGGTGGAGAAGGGCGCCCAGGATGCCGCGGCGACCTATGGCGTTGAACTCACATCTGGAGGCAACAGCGATCCTGTGGCGCAGGCGCAGCTGGTGGAGGACTTTATCGGTGCCAATGTGGATGGCATCTTCGTGTCCCTGGCCAACCCTGACGCGCTCAGGGACGCGATCACAAGAGCCACGGACGCTGGCATCCCTGTCATCACAATTAACTCGGGCGTGGATGTCTACAAAGAGCTGGGGGCATTGACCCACATCGGCCAGACCGAGTTTGTGGCCGGCCAGGGCGCTGGCGAGCAGTTCAGCGCGGCGGGCGCCAATAAGGTTCTGTGCGTGATCCATGAAGAAGGCAACATCGGGCTTGAGCAGCGCTGCGATGGTCTGGCGGATACCTCCTGTGGCGAGGTTGAGCGTTTCAACGTAGCCACTACGGGCGTCCGCGATGTCGCCGGCACAGTATCGTCCATCCAGAACAAGCTGATTTCGGACGCCGACATTGACGCCATTCTGACGCTCAACCCAGTCATCGCCACGGCCGCGCGGGATGCCATCGCTGCCGCCGGCGGTTCCCAGATGCTGGCTACCTTCGATCTGAGCCCGGACGTGCTGGCGGCGATCGAAGCCGGCGAGATGCTCTTTGCTGTCGACCAGCAG
Organism: Anaerolineales bacterium; assembly: GCA_036507795.1. GTDB lineage: Bacteria > Chloroflexota > Anaerolineae > Anaerolineales > UBA4823 > DASQQR01. Next base: position 5,516 of record DATCIL010000173.1, read on the forward strand.
CAGTATCTGCAGGGCTATTTGCCGGTGGTCTTGCTGTACCTTTACAACACCAATCTAAACACCGTCGGCGGTGGTCTGCCGGTGCTCACCGGCCCCGGCTTTGTGGACCAGAGCAACGCCGCGGCAGTGAAGGATCTCTCTGCTCAGGGCACCCGGTAAACGGGAAAAGGGCTCGGTCAGAGACCTCGCCGATCTACCTTGCTCCATGCCATTCGATCCCCGAGGTCTCCTTTACTCCACTCGATCCCCGAGGTCTCCCGACCGAGGGGGTCATCTGGCCTGAATGGAGACCTCGGCGATATGGATCATGCGGGTTTGGCTCGGCCGGTAAACCGGAAGAGGGCTCGGTCGGACCTCGCCGATCTACGTTGGATCTACCCTGTTCCATGCCACTCGCTCCCGTTCGATCCCCCGAGGTCTCCCGACCGAGGGGCTTAGGGGCCAGAACACCCGGTAATTAAGGAGGTTTACAGATGACGACTGGCACGACGACCACCGGCGCCAGGGCTGATGAGCGCTTTGCCGAGGTTGGCAATTTCAGAGGGCTCTTCCGGCGGGTTGAAATCGGCGCATTAATCGGTGCAGTGGTGGTGTGGGTCTTTTTTGCCATCGTGGCGCCACAAAACTGGATATCGCTTACCGGCGTATCCAGGATCCTCGATCCAGCATCCACGCTGGGTATCATGGCGATTGCCGTCGCCCTGCTCATGATCGGCGGTGAATTCGATCTTTCTACCGGCGTCATGACGGGCACCACGGGTTTGGTTGCCGGGCTGTTAGCCACCGCGGTGGGTTGGCCCTTGTGGGCCGCTATCCTGGCGGCCCTGGTCTTCGCTCTGGCCGTAGGGTACACCAATGGATTGATGGTGATCAAGACGGGATTGCCCAGCTTTATCGTGACGCTGGCGACCTTCTTTGTCTTGCGCGGGGCGAATGTTGGAGTCACCCGGCTGGTGACGGAGCAAGTTTA
>DATCIL010000174.1:0-1479 GCA_036507795.1 Anaerolineales bacterium
CGGCGCCCGTGCCGGCCGCGACCGGCGGTCTGCGCGTCGCTGACCACCAGCGCCAGGTCCGGCGCACCGGCCTGAACCCACCGTCCCGCCTCGGCATTGGTCGAATCGATCCTATGGAAATAGCGTATCGGTCCCAGCGGAAGATTCACAAGTTGTTCGGCCAATCTTTCCTGATCCATGTCTGGATTCTACTATTAAGCGATACGTGCTAAAGGTAGAGAGATTCACGTTTTACGCATTACGTTTCACGCTTCACGTTCTAGCCCTAACCTCCGCAAAATCTCGTCAACAATTTCATCCGGCTCAGATTCAATCTCCACGGTCAGCGCCTCTTCGGGCTCCTCCAAGGCTGCGAACTGGCTCTGCAGCATGCCGGCTTCCATGTAATGATCCTGCCGATCTTGCAAGCGTTCGTAAATCAAGTCGAACCCGCCGCGTAAGAAAACCAACGCGGCGCGCCGGGTGTCCCTGAGCAGTCGCTGCCGGTAGGCTCTCTTCAAGGCCGAGCACGCCAGCACGGCCGGGCGATCATTTTCCAGGCTGTCCCGGATCAAGTCGTTCAGCCGGTCCAACCATGGCCAGCGGTCTGCGTCGGTCAGCGGGACGCCGCGCGCCATTTTTTCGATGTTCTCTTCGGAGTGGAACTGGTCGGCGTCGTAAAACTCCCAGCCCAATTCCTGGGCGAGTTTTGTCCCGACGGTGGTTTTCCCCGATCCGGCCACGCCCATCAGGACGATCACTCTAGGAGAAGAGTTTGGGTCTTTCATGACATTATTTTATCAAGATGTTTCCGCCCAGTACGGCCCTCGGAGCGTTTTTGCCTATTGACAGATTGTTTATAAATACTATAATATTTTTATGGATACTACAATCCGCGTAATTGGCCGGACGATCAAGGAGCTGCGCTCGCGTCGCGGGCTGACACTGGAAGAGCTGGCCGAGAAAAGCGGTTGTACACCGGGCTTTATCTCTCAACTGGAGCGCAACCAGGCGGCTCCATCGATCGTTACCCTGTATGCCATTGCCGAGGTGCTGGGCGTCAAGGTAACCGACTTTTTCCCGGATGTTACTAATCCAACCAAAGTCGTCCGGCGGGACGAACGGGGAACTTTCAAGATCGAGGGATCAGCAATCGGTTATTCACTCTTGACCAGCAAGTTCCCGCATGGCGCCCTGCAGGCATTTATTTTGACCTACTTACCTTCTAACCAGGCTTTGCCCACAGATGAATATCGCGCTCACCTGGGTGAAGAGTTTATCTACATCCTGGATGGAGAATTGCACATCCGGATTGGCGATGTTTCCTACGACCTGTTGGCTGGAGACAGCGTGTATTTCAAGTCCAGCGCCAAGCACAGTCTGGAAAACCGCATTGACCGCCCCACGGTCGTGATTTCGATGATCACACCGTCGATCTTCTAAAGTTGGGGGAGTGGGGGTTTGCAGGCGTGCGAAGCACGCCTGCAAACCCCCACCGTT
>DATCIL010000175.1:0-6259 GCA_036507795.1 Anaerolineales bacterium
CTGGCGGATGAAACGGGCAGGATCCGTAGGAAATATCTGGATATGTTGCCCGTAAATCAAAAAGATGCCTGTATAATTTTTGTGCTCGATCGATTTGGCTCTCCATACGCTGGACTTATCGGGGATGACCTAAGAGGCAACGAAATTCAGGATGAGGTATTGGGTTGGCTGGATTATATCGGACTGCAGTGTCCTGAGTGAGGAATTACAGATTGGCCCGTTGGGTCTTGGGATTAAATCAAAAATGAGATTGACCAACTTTGCAAGGTACGCCTGGGGCGTGTTGATTTATAACTTGCTGGTTATTATGTGGGGAGCTTACGTGAGGGCGACGGGATCAGGCGCAGGCTGCGGCAACCATTGGCCGCTCTGCAACGGTGAAGTCCTGCCGCGTGCTTCCCAAATGGAGACGTTGATTGAGTTTACGCATCGTCTCACAAGCGGTTTCTCTTTATTATTGGTTCTGGGCCTGCTGGTGTGGGCATGGCGCATCTACCCGAAGGGCAGCCATGTCCGTACGGGAGCCTGGCTATCCACGACCTTCATCATCATCGAAGCACTGGTCGGGGCCGGTCTTGTATTATTTGAATGGGTAGGAGATGACGCGTCTGTGGGAAGGGCGGTTTTCATCGCAGTTCATATGGTAAACACATTTCTGTTGTTGGCTTCGATCTCTTTGACTGGTTGGTGGGCGTCCGGGGGTAATCCGATTAAGATTCCGGGTAAGGGAAGCGCCGTCTGGGGTTTATGCCTGGGACTGCTTGGCGTCTTGCTGCTGGGAATGTCAGGAGCAGTAACAGCTCTGGGCGACACCCTTTTCCCGGCAGCTTCCCTCTCTGAAGGCTTGCAACAAGATTTTTCCGCATCCGCTCATTTTCTCATTCGTTTGAGGGTCTGGCATCCGTTCCTGGCCGTTTTGGTGGGTTTTTACCTTGTATTTCTCAGCGGAGTTTTAGGTCTTTTGAGAGACGATAGATTTATAAAAGGCTTTGCCCTGGCTTTGATCGTTCTCTTTTTGATTCAATTTGGGGTTGGAGTGGCGAATATCCTTTTGCTGGCGCCCATACCGATTCAGCTTATCCACCTGCTCCTGGCTGACCTGGTATGGGTAACCTTAGTATTGTTATCGGCTGCAACCCTTGCAGAGAGTAGTGTCTTGGCAGAAAGCCACGAGCCTGCTTCTCCGGAAGGTACACTTAAAGCGATCTCAGAACGCTATCAAACTTCATAATAGAGGAAGCCCATATGCAAACCGACCAACTTCAGCAAAGGCTGGAGACGTTGCGCCGCGAAATTCGTTATCACAACTATCGCTATCATATTCATAATGATCCCGTTATCAGTGATTATGAGTACGATCTGTTGCTGCAGGAGCTGCTAAAAATCGAGGCGGAACATCCGGAGTGGGTAACGCCTGACTCTCCGTCCCAGCGGGCTGGAGCCGCTCCGGCGGACAGGTTTGAAAAAGTCCAGCATCCGGTACCAATTCTAAGTTTGTCGAACGCTTTTAATGCCGAAGGTGTCAGGGCCTGGTTTCAGAGGATCGCTCGTCTGGATCCACGAGTCAGAGAAACGGATTTTGTCGTCGAGCCAAAACTGGATGGTTTAACCGTAGTTCTGCACTATCGAGATGGTGTGTTCGTGCAGGGTGCGACGCGGGGGAACGGGGAGGTGGGAGAGGAAGTTAGCATAAATTTGAGGACAATCAGGTCTTTGCCGCTCAGAATCCCTTTGAGACCCAACGGCATCAAAGCCCCCAGTTACCTCGTAGTGCGCGGAGAAGTTTTCATATACATTGCCGAATTTGAAAGGCTCAATCGCCGCTTAGAACAAGCCGGCCTGAGAACCTATCAAACCCCCCGGAACACAGCAGCAGGCGCGCTGAGACAGCTGGATCCAAGCCTGACGGCCCGGAGGCCCTTAGCCCTATTGACTTATGACATAGTCTCCGGTGAAGACAGGCTGCCGGCTGGCCAATATGATCGCCTGGCCTATCTCAGAGAGCTGGGCTTCCCGGTTTTGGATGCCACCTATTGTAAAACAATTGAGGAGGCGATCGATGCCGCAGAGGACTGGGCCAGACGGCGGACGGATCTTCGTTATGAAGCGGATGGGACTGTTATCAAGATAAACGATTTGGCGCTGGCGTCTGATTTGGGAGTCGTGGGGAAGGATCCACGCGGAGCGATCGCATACAAGTTTCCAGCCCAAGAAGTAACGACGAAATTGATGGATATCGGTGTAAACGTTGGGCGGACCGGTGTGCTGACGCCATATGCCATCTTGGAGCCAGTAGAGATCGGCGGCGTGATTGTGCGCCAGGCGACGCTGCACAACTTTGATTACATTGCTGAAAAAGATATCCGGGTTGGCGATCGGGTACTGGTAAAACGAGCCGGAGACGTAATCCCCTATATTATTGGACCGGTACAGGCCGCCCGGACGGGAGAGGAACAGCCTTACGTACCTCCGGAAAATTGTCCATCCTGCGGAGAAGCGGCGGAACACCTGGAGGGGGAGGTTGCCTGGTACTGTGTAAATGCCGCCTGTCCGGCACAGCTGGTTAGGAATTTGGAGCATTTTGTGTCCCGTGGCGCGATGGATATCGTTGGGCTAGGAATAAGGATCGTAGAACAATTGGTTCGAGCGGGATTAGTGCGGGACGTAGCGGATCTATATGCGCTGCAGAAAGAGGATTTACTGCAACTGGAGGGGTTTGCTGAAAAAAAGGCTGATAACCTCCTGGCTTCAATCCAATATTCGAAAGAGAGATCGCTGGCCCGGCTGATCACCGCACTGGGAATTCGTGGCGTTGGCGAAGTCGCGGCGGCGGATTTGGCGGAGCATTACCAGGACCTGGATATTCTGGCAAGAGCGAGTGCCGAGGAAATCCAGTCAATTGAGGGCTTCGGGCCCAATATCGCGCAATCAATCGTTGACTGGTTTGCCCGACCCGCCAACCAGCAAGTATTGGAGAAACTCCGTAGGGCAGGCGTCTGGCCAAGCCGGGAAAAGAGGCAAACAACAGAGGCAGTTCGCAGCACTCTGGAAGGATTAAGCTTCGTTGTCACCGGCACAATACCCGGCTTTACCAGAGAGGAAGTTAAAGGTTTTATTGAAGCACATGGTGGAGAGGTAACCGGATCGGTGAGTGGCAAAACCAACTTCGTGGTTGCCGGCGCAGAACCGGGGTCAAAATATACCAAGGCCCAGGCGTTGGGAGTTCCAATCATCGATGAACACGAGCTGCGCCGACTGGCCGGTGAGATATAGGCACTAAAGGAGCATTGTCCAGAGCTGTTGACAGTTTTTCCGCGGTGGGCTAAACTTGCCCGAGTTGCGCTTGGCGGATAGGAGAAAAGGAATGGAGATTGAAAAAGTCGATGACGCGGTGACCCGAAGAATCCGCGCGATTACAAATCGGGTAGCCGGTCTTAAGCAGAATGAACTTTATTTCTACAATCTGCCAATTTCCGAATTGAGAGGCGGCGCTCGGGTGCTGGTTGGTGGGAGGGAAATGGGCATGTATGCATCTTACAGCTATCTTGGGCTAATCGGACACCCGCGGATCAATCAAGCTGCCAAGGAGGCTGTGGACAAATATGGAACTGGCACTCACGGTGTTCGCAGCCTGGCAGGCAGCCTGCCGGTGCACCAAGAATTGGAAGAGACGATTGCCGAGTTCAAAGGTACTGAATCTGCCATTACGTATAGCTCGGGGTATGTGACCAATCTAACTGTCGTTTCCACACTGGTTGGGCGAGGGGATTACGTGATTTCTGACAAGCTGAATCATGCCAGTATTGTGGACGGCTGTTTGATGTCCGGGGCAAAATTCTTGCGATTCTTTCATAACGATATGGAAGCGTTGGAGGCCCGGCTGCAGCAGATAGAATCTGATGCGGCAAAGTTGGTCGTGGTAGATGCGGTGTTCAGCATGGACGGCGATATCATCGATTTCCCGGGAATAGTGGGTCTGTGCAAGAAATACAATGCCTGGCTGATGGTCGATGAAGCTCATTCCTTGGGGGTCTTGGGCAAAAGCGGACGTGGGATCGAAGAATACTTCGGCATAACGGATGGGATCGATATAAAAATGGGAACGCTGAGCAAAACTATCCCATCTGCTGGCGGTTACATCGCCGCGAAAACTGATATTGCTGACTATTTAAGGCACGCCAGCCGGGCTTATATCTTCTCAGCCGCACTGCCTCCCGCACAGGCTGCAGCAGCAAATGAGGCATTCAAGGTAATTTTGGACGAGCCCTGGCGCGTCCAAAACTTGTGCGCAAATACCAGGCAATTTATTGAGGGGATGCAAGCGCGGGGTTTCGATACCATGCAGACCGAAACGGCCATTGTACCAGTTCTATGCGGCAGCGATGAGGAGGCATTCATGATGACGGCCGCATCTCAGCAGCGGGGCGTTTTTGTCCTGCCGGTTGTATCTCCAGCTGTTCCGCCTGGTGCGGCGAGGTTACGGGCAACGATCACCGCGGCACATGAGCCAGCCGAAATCGAGCATGCTATGAATCTCATGGAGGGAGCTGGGAAGGAAGTGGGTATTCTTTCTTGAAGGTGCGCTTAAAACCCGGGCGAGAGAAGCCAGTCCTTCGGCGGCATCCATGGATCTTTTCCGGAGCTATTGCAGATATTGACGGGGAACCCAGCGATGGTCAAACTGTCGATGTCATTGATGCCAATGCCACTTTCCTGGCCAAGGGTTCCTATAGTTCGAAATCGCAGATTCGCGTGCGCATTTGGAGCTGGGATCCAGATGCAATCATCGACCGATCCTTTTTACGGGGGCGGCTCGTTCGAGCCATCCAGGTACGTCAGGACCTTATTGATCCCGAGCAGACAAATGCATATCGATTGGTTCATGCGGAATCGGATGGAATTCCAGGATTAATCGTAGATCGTTACGCGGACAACCTGGTTGTCCAGTCTCTAACGAGCGGCAGTGAGTTCTGGCTGGAACAGATTGTGGATTTACTCGTGGAAATAACCGGAATTGAACAAATCTATGAGCGCTCAGACGTCGAAGTAAGAGGTTTGGAAGGTTTGCCACCACGGGTCCGATTAGTACGCGGGAATACTGCTGCATCAAGTGCCTTAAACCAGGATCAATCAGGCCGGGTACAAATCGAAGAGATGGGGATCCGATATTGGGTAGACCTGCTGTCGGGTCAGAAGACAGGTTTTTATTTGGATCAGCGTGAAAATCGATCAACGACCCGCCAACTTGCGCTCGGCAGAACGGTATTGGATTGCTTTTCATATACCGGCGCATTCGCTCTGTCCGCTTTGGCAGGGGGAGCCAAATCCGTTACAGTGGTTGAGGCCTCGCGGGAAGCCTTAAACCTGGCGCGCGAGAACATGGCGCTCAATGGCTATGATCAGGACCGGCTGGCAACCATGGAAGGCGACGTATTTCAGGTTCTGCGCTTATTCAGAGACCAGGCTAGATTGTTTGATATGATCGTTTTGGATCCACCGAAATTTGCTCCCACCGCGGCGCAAGCTCAGCAAGCTGCGCGTGGATATAAGGACATCAATCTGCTTGCATTCAAGCTACTTCGTCCCGGAGGATTGCTGGTTACGTTTTCTTGTTCTGGAGGCGTGAGTGAGGAATTATTCCAGAAAATTGTGGCCGGAGCAGCTTTGGATGCGCAAGTAGATGCTCAAATATTAGAGAAAATGTTCCAGGGACCCGATCACCCGGTAGCGTTGAATTTTCCAGAAGGGGCGTATTTGAAGGGCTTGATTTGCCGAGCCTGAGAGTGTGACAGAATTAGAATCAGGAGAACCTATGTATTTAATATTGCATGAGATCACGGTCGTGCTTGCCTCAGTTTCGTCTTCTCCCCTAAAGTATGGGAATGCTTACCTTGATCCGGGATCCGGTAGCTTCTTATTGCAGATTTTGCTGGCGCCTCTATTGGGAGGCTTATTTGTGCTCCGTTCGTATTGGGGCAAACTAAAATCCTTTATCACCAACTTGTTTTCTAAGGAAGAAAACCAGGAAGAATGAGCGAAGCTCAGAGAGTAGCTGCTTCCTTTCGGGATCCGAGCGGATTTCTCTTTACCCGTGATGGGGATTTATTTCGGCAAGCAAATCAAGCATACGGGGAGGAGTATGATCGATTAATCGGTTCAGGACTTTACGATGCGCTGGTAGGCGATGGCTTGCTGATTCCCCATGAGGAGGTTGAGGTCCAACCTTTCTGGGCGGAAAATGCTTATAAAATTATAAAAC
>DATCIL010000176.1:0-2869 GCA_036507795.1 Anaerolineales bacterium
CGAATACTGGCGGGAAGGTGAGCTGACGGAAATTCCGGGAGTAGGCAAGGCCATCGCCGAGAAGATCGACGAGCTGCTGACGACCGGCAAACTCGAGTTTTTTGAAGAGCTGACCGCCCAGGTGCCCGCCAGCCTGAAAGAGGTGTTGCAGGTGCCCGATCTCGGACCTAAGAAAGTGGCTCTGTTCTGGAATACGCTGGGAATTACGAGCTTAGCGGAGCTGGAGGCTGCGGCGCGGGCCGGGAAACTGCGTGATCTACCCGGGATGGGAGCCAAATCGGAAGCCAAGGTGATCGCCGGGATCGAGTCGCTGGCAAGACGCACGACGCGCATTCCGCTGGGGAGGGCCTGGCCCACCGCGCAGGAGCTGTTGGCTCAGCTGCGCCAGGTGCCGGGAGTTGCAGCAGCGGAGGCGGCGGGGAGCCTGCGGCGCATGCGGGCAACGGTTGGCGATCTTGACCTGCTGGCGGCGGCCAGCGATTCAGCCGCCGTGATGGAAGCTTTCATTAACCATCCGCTGGTGGCCAGGGTGCTGGGCAAAGGCGAGACCAAATCCAGCGTTGAGTACGCAAACGGCTTACGGGCGCAGTTGTGGGTGCATCCGCCGGAGAGATTCGGCACGGCGCTGCAATACGCAACAGGTTCTAAAGATCATAACGTGCGTTTGCGAGAGATGGCATTGAAAAAGGGGCTGTCGCTTTCCGACCAGTCGTTCTTAAGAGAGGATGGCAGCGAGATCCTGTGCGCCACCGAAGAACAAGTTTATGAATTATTGGGCTTGCCATGGATCCCGGCAGAGCTGCGGGAGGACAAGGGTGAAATTCAAGCGGCGCTCGCCGGAAAGCTGCCAGAGCTGATCGAACGCAGCGACGTTCGCGCCGAGTTGCACAGCCATACGACCTGGAGCGATGGAAAGTTGAGCGTCAAGGAGATGGCAGAAGCAGCGCGCCAGCGAGGTTTCAAGGTGCTGGCTATCACCGACCACTCACCGAGCCTGGGCGTGACCGGAGGGCTTTCCATCGAGGACATCAGGACCCAACGCGCCGAGATCGAGGCGGCGCAGACCGAGCTGGGGGATTCCATCCGGCTGCTGCAGGGGACCGAAATGGAGATACGCGCCGATGGCACGCTGGACTACCCCGACGAAGTGCTGGCAGCTTTTGATATCGTCATCGCCTCCATCCATGTCAGCTTGCGACAGCCGCGCGAAAAGATCACCGAACGGATATTGAACGCCATAAAAAACCCGCACGTGGATGTGATCGGGCATCTCACCGGGCGGTTAATCCCCGACCGGGAAGGGGCTGACCTGGATATGGAAGCGGTGCTGACCGCGGCAGCGGAGAGTGGTGTTGCTCTGGAAATAAACGCTCATCCCGCCCGGCTCGACCTGGAGGACGTTCATGCGCGCCGCGCGGTTCAATTGGGAATCCCCCTCAGCATCAATACCGATGCACACAGTCCGGCGGATATGGATTTGATGCATTTTGGGGTGGCCACGGCCAGGAGGGGATGGGTGGAGGCCGGGGACGTAATCAATACATGGGAGACGGACCGGTTATTGGCATGGTTGAGAAAACGAGGCTAGCTGATTCCTTGTAAAATTTCTTGACGAGATCCCTACGTCGTGGTAAACTCGGCCCATCTTACACTGGAAGAAAGGAGGCGCTCACATATGTCATACGCGATCTTTGCACTTGTGCGAACAAGCGATGTATGGGTGCGCCTGCTGACCGGATAGGTTAACGTTATTCTGGCATTTTCGGCCACGGGTGCGCTCTCGCCCGTGGCTTTTTGATTCTCAGCTTTGAGAAGCGCAGGGTATGTGCCGGTCCTGCCTTAAGTTGGGAGCAATAGCAATTGATGAATAGAAAGCATTCAGCCACGGGTTCCAACCCGTGGCATTTTTATTAATGAAATTGGAGAACGACAAATGAATTGGACTGGTTTAGCAGCGAAAGCCTGGGACCCATCCGGTGGGGACGAGCCGCAGGATGATCACGACTTTATCCGCAAAGTTCTGGAGAAAAACCCCGGCCCTGCCCTCGATGTGGGCTGCGGGACGGGACGGCTGCTGCTGCGTTATCTAAAATTAGGGCTGGTGGTCGAGGGAATCGATACTTCAGCAGATATGCTGGCAATCTGCCGGCAAAAGGCCGAACGCCAGGGACTGCGTGTGGTGCTCTACCAGCAGGCGATGCAGAACCTGGATCTGCCGCGCCGCTACAAAACCATCTATATTCCGTGCGGCACTTTCATGCTAATCACGCATCTGGAAGAGGCCTGGGAAACATTGAAGCGTTTTTATAACCATCTGGAGCCCGGAGGTATCTTAATCTTCAACATCTTCTGGCCGTTTGACGAGGGCCAGCCGCTTTCGGTAAAGCCGCTGGGAGAATTCGGGGACTGGGGTGATCTTTGGTCTCATGAGCTGCCAGATGGGAGCATAATTGCCCAACACCTAAAGATCCAAAAGATCGACCGGGTCGAGCAATTACTGATTGCCAGACGCCGCTACCAATGGATTATCGATGGGCGAATCGAACAGGAAGAGACCTTCGATTCGAATGAACGCTGGTATTACAAGCACGAGATGGCGCTGATGCTGGAAAAAGTTGGCTTCAGAGATGTTCAGGTGAAGGATGGTTGGACCGATGAGGATTTCGCCGAGCGACATTCCAGCATGGTGTTCATCGCTAGAAAACCGGCGGAAGGAAAATAAACAATGCGCAACTATTACGAAGACCACGATCTTTTTGAAGAGATAGATGATTTGGCAAAATCCAAAAGTTTACCGCCGATCAAGAAGATCCCCAAACGAAATGGAGCCGGGCGAAATAAATCAAAGGAAGTACGAAAACCGAAACGG
>DATCIL010000177.1:0-2087 GCA_036507795.1 Anaerolineales bacterium
GAACCGAACCCTCAGGGAGGCACTCGGGTTACGGTGCGGATGAGCTACACCCCTCCGGCAGGCGCAGTCGGTCACGCTGTCGCTTCGCTCTTCGGCGTAGACCCGAAGAAGGCTATGGACGACGATTTGGTCCGCATGAAATCCCTGATCGAGGAAGGGAAGACGACGGCCGAGGGCAAGCAAGTTAAGAAGGAAGAAGTAGCCGAGTAAACCTGACCAACAGGAGGTGGATTATGGCAGGAGAGAGTAGGATTACTACCGACCCTGATGAAATTAAACGGTGGGTTGAGGAGCGGGGTGGCTATCCCGCTTCGGTGAAAGCGACCAGCGAGGACGGCGATCCCGGACTTTTGAGGATCGATTTCCCTGGCTATAGCGAGGATGAGTCCCTCGAGAGGATTTCCTGGGAGGATTTCTTCGAAAAATTTGAAGAAAAGGACCTGGCCTTTCTCTACCAGGATACCATCAGGGAAGGAGAGGAAAGTCGTTTCTTTAAATTTATCTCCCGCGATTAGCCCTTCCGATTCCAACCCAACTTACTTGACCCAATTTGCACAAACCTTGGTTTGTGCAAATTTCTTTAATATCCTCCCGAACTAAACCTCGGTGCCAAACGGTAGGGAAATCCCCCAATGAGGAGAAGTAGAAGCCCCTTTATAGTAATGCCACAATCTATCTTTGGCTTGCTCAGCTGATTTGATGCCTGCAAAGTTGTTACCCGACGTACAGCAAGGCTCTCCCCTTGAGATTGTAAATTTACTGGGTAAGGAGGCGGTTTTCCACCACCGGTGGCCGATTGCAGGCTGAACAGAAGTACCGGTTTTCTGGCGCTCCACTATTTGGGAAATACACTCAGGTTAGATTTAGGAAGACGAATCCAGGGAAGGTGCTCAATCCTCTTACCTGCGCTGGATGATCGTTTAGGCAAGATCCAAAACCCTCCAACAACCTTTCAACGACAGTAAATAACTGGATTGGCTTGCTATTGATTTTCAAGTCAATGTTTTTCTTTTCTTGGGGATGATTTTACGGCGATACTTTTTTAGGAGAATATAACGCATGTCCAACATGAGCAAATTTGCAGAGCCAGCGCCGCAGCGAATCATTATTTTAAGAGCCCTTCAAATCGGCGATCTGCTGTGTGCAGTGCCGGCCTTCCGGGCGTTAAAAACTGCATTACCGCAAGCCCGGACAAAGTTGATTGGCCTGCCCTGGGCGCATCGTTTCGTCGAGCGATTTAATTTCTATCTGGACGGCTTTATCCCACTGCCGGGTTATCCCGGTTTTCCCGAGCAAAACCCGGAGGTGTCGCGCTTCCCCGATTTTCTGGCCACGGTCCAGCGTTCGCAATACGATCTGGCGATTCAAATGCAGGGCTCAGGTGAGATTTCTAACCCGTTGATCATGCTTCTGGGCGCAAAATATTGTGCCGGTTTCTACCTTCCGGGCCAGTATTGCCCGGATCCTGAGCGCTTTTTGCCTTACCCCGAGCACGAGCCGGAGGTGTGGCGCCATCTGCGCCTGATGGAGTTTCTGGGGGCGCCACCGCAAGGGGACGATTTGGAATTTCCACTCTGCGACCAGGACTGGAAGGAGCTTGAAGGGATCAAAGAAAAGTTTGGAATCCAACGAGATTACGTATGTATCCACCCGGGAGCGCGCTCTCCTGAACGCGGCTGGCCGGGGTTGCGGATGGTCTTGCCGCTCATGGTCTTCAGGTGGTCCTGACTGGTACCCTGGATGAGGCAGCTCTAACACAGGCGGTGGCTGCTCAAATGCAATCGCCATCTCTGGACCTGGCCGGGTTGACCAGTTTAGGCGCCCTGGCTGCGCTGATTTCAAACGCTCGCCTGGTCGTGAGCAACGATACCGGTGTTGCCCACATCGCCGCGGCGGTGCAAACGCCCAGCGTTGTGCTATTTTTGGCTTCCGATCCGAACCGTTGGGCGCCGCAGGACCACACTCTCCACAAAGTGGTGACACGGGCGCCGGCGAGCACCACGGAAGAAGTGCTGAGCCAGGCCACCGGTCACTTGCGGGAGGTGTACGCCAATGCTCTCTAACCGCATCTCCGCAGGGTGGCGCTC
>DATCIL010000178.1:0-3837 GCA_036507795.1 Anaerolineales bacterium
GGCACCGCCCTGCAGCTTCACGGTCCTCTTGGACGCGGCTTCACCCTGCCCGGTGGATTAAAACGCCTGGCGCTGGCCGCCCTTGGAGAGTCTATCAGCCGGCTGGTCCCACTCTTATCCCGAAACATGCTGGAAAACACGGCGGTCGCTTTATTTACGGATGCCCCCCTGCCATCGCTCCCATCTGCCCTGGAAATCAACCCTTTAGATGAACTGCCCCGCGCCTTAGTTTGGGCAGATTTTCTGGCATTGGATATGAAAATAGAGACATTAACTCGCCTTCGGGAAATCCTGGAACTAAGGGAGGATCGCTTACCCTGCCCTGGCCAGGCGCTGATCATTACCCCCATGCCCTGCGGCGGAATCGCCGATTGTGGCGTTTGTGCCGTCCCGGTGCGCCGCTCCTGGAAGTTGACCTGTAAGGATGGACCGGTATTTAACCTTAACGAATTGGAGTGGTAATTGTGAACGTCCTGGCTTTTTTTGCTCATCCGGATGACGAAACCATGCTCGCCGGCGGCATCTTGGCGCTCTTGTCCCGCGGCGGCGCCCAGGTTCACTACCTTTGCGCCACGCGCGGCGAAGGGGGCGAGGTAGGAGAGCCGCCGGTTTGCGAACCGGAGGAGTTGGGGGAAGTCCGCGAAAAGGAGATGGTTTGCGCCGTGCAGGCGCTGGGAGGCCACAGTCTAACATTTCTCGGATATACCGACCCGCGCGTCGGCCCTGACGAGGAGCTCTACGCATACACCGAGGACCTGACCATGCTGTCGGGCCAGGTCGCCGCCAGCGTACGCCAGTTTCAAATCGACGCGGTAATAACCCATGGATCCAACGGTGAATACGGCCATCCGGCCCATGTGATTACCCACCAGGCAGCCGCCATCGCGGTGTTATCCTTTGGCGAGGCAGCGCCGCTGCTCTACACGGCTGCTGCTTCCTTTCCCGATCATCCCAAGCCACGCCTGGCCAACAAGGACGATCCGGCGCACCTTGTTGTGGATATCACGCCGGTCCTGCCCCAGAAAGAGCAGGCGGCCATGTGCCACCGCAGCCAGCATGCCCTGTTCGTGCGCCGCGCTTCGAAGGAAGCCGGCCGCCAGCTCACCGTCCCGGAAGTCGTCCTATCCCTCGAAAGCCTGCACCGCCTCCACCCTCCGATAAAAAACGAAGAAAAACCTGACGACCAGCTGGCAGACATCTTGCGACCCTGGATAGCGAACAAATGAACGGGTCAGGCGCTGCGAACCACGTCTCAGGCTTTACAGAACACATTTCACGCCTGACGTCATGCCCAAATACGATCTCCCGATAAACTCACCACTGATGAACGCGGCGGGAAGCCTGGGGTTCGCCCCAGGCAGGCGCACGCCAGTTGATTTGTCTTCCTTTGGCGCTTTCATAACCAACCCAATTAGCCGGGAGGAGCGTTCCCCAGCTGGCGGGACGCGCTTCCTGACCTTCTCCGGCGGCTTTCTGGTGCATACCGGCTATCCAAATCCGGGCCTGAACCAGGTCATCCGGCGCTATGGCGGGCATTGGCGCGCCTCCGACCTTCCGGTAATAGTCCATCTAATCAGTGACAACCCAGCCGATATCGCTAACATGGTAGCACGTCTTGAATCAACCGAAGGAGTGCAGGGAATCGAGCTGGGAATCTCACCCAAAGCCGATATGCCCAGCATGCTTTCGTTGGTCGAATCAGCCCTTGGGGAACTTCCCTTGATTGTGCGCTTGCCCTTCGAAAGGGCCGTTGAACTCAGCCGGGCGCTGGTCGAACTGGCCGTTTCAGCGGTGAGTGTCAGTCCCCCTCGGGGGTCACTTCCCGGCCCTAATTTGGAACAGGTAACCGGCAGGTTGTATGGACCGGCCGTATTTCCTTTTGCGTTTGCCGCCGTCCAGGCGATGGCGGCCAGCGGAATTGCGGTAATTGGATCGGGTGGAATTTACACTCAGGAGCAGGCCGAAGCGTTGCTGGCAGCCGGGGCAGTTGGAGCCCAGTTGGACGCGGTGTTGTGGCGCGGTTGGCCGGCATAAATCGCTTTTTGCCCCGCAGCGGGCTTACCTTTCCAGCAAAATCGTGACCGGTCCATCGTTGGCAATGTCCACCAGCATATGGGCGCCGAACTCGCCGGTTTGCGCCGGCACGCCTTGTTCGACCAGCATCTGGGCAAATCGATCCACCAGGTGGCTGGCAACTTCCGGTGGGGCTGCACCGGTGAATGAAGGGCGGCGACCTTTGCGGGTATCGGCATACAGCGTGAACTGCGAGACGACGATGGCTGCGCCGCCAACATCCAATACAGAGCGGTTCATCTTCCCCTCTTCATCTTCAAAAATACGCAAATTGGCAATCTTCTCGGCGAGATATTGGGCTTGCTCTTCGCCATCCCCATGCCCAATGCCTAATAGAATCACGAGACCGGGACCAATTTCAGCCAGGGTATCCTCCCCGACCTTGACCCTCCCATACGTTACCCGTTGCAGTACGGCCCGCATATCGCAGAAGTATTAAATCAAGGCTGTTACTGGTCTCACCCGCCGTCGCGCAGGTACGTGCGCACCAGGTCGCGCACTTCTCCCGGCTCAGCATGGCGCCGGGTCTGCAGCTTCGAATAAAGCAGCTGGTCGTTCACGCTGATCTCGAATTTTCCTCCATCCGAGGGTATCAGGGTGAGCGTTTCTATCTCGGCCTCGAATTGATCCAGCAACTCCGCCGCCAAACTGACGGCTCGACCTGCATAGTTTCAAACCGCGCAGTATACGAGTTCAATATCCAGCAACATAGACCCATCTCTCCTTCAAATCTTCGAAATTAGTATAACACAGGCCGAAGCGTCCCTTATAAAGAGCAGTTTGTGCTAAAATCAACATAAGATTGCCGGATTTGTTTATTCATTTGGACATTCAGCCCAACTCAAGCAGCAACAAAATGGAAAGGAATTTCAACGTGCGCCCTTCTCCCATCGCCGGGCAATGGTATCCGGCCGAACCCGGGCGTTTAGCTGCTAGCGTTGACCAGTACCTTGCCGATGCTCAAGTTCCCGCCGTAGATGGGCAAATCCTGGCGGTGGTCGCGCCGCATGCCGGCTACCTTTTCTCCGGTCCGGTTGCCGGTTACGCTTTCGGCGTCTTGCGGGGATTAGAACCGGAAATCGTCGCCGTCGTCTCACCGATGCACTATCCTTACGACCAGGAGTTGTTAACCTCGGCCCATTCCGCTTACCAAACTCCCCTCGGATGTATCGCTATCGACCGCCAGGCTGTCGAAACCCTGGCTCAAAACCTTCTGGAAGCCTCAGGCGTGGCGTTAAGCCCGGTTTGCAACGACCCAGAGCATTCTCTTGAAATTGAATTGCCCTTCCTGCAGCGCGCCCTGGCGGCGGAATTTAGCCTGCTTCCCGTGATGGTACGCGATCAAAGCATGACCGTGGCGCGCGGCCTGGGAACGGCTCTGGCAAAGACGCTGGCCGGGCGCAATGCTATCATGGTTGCCAGCACCGACCTGTCCCATTTCTACCCGCAGAAGATGGCGGTAGCCCTGGATTCCGAAGTGTTGCAGCAGCTGCAGGCACTTGCCCCCGAAGGAGTCTACCAGGTTGAAGAACAGGGAAAAGGCTTCGCTTGCGGCCGCGGCGCGTTGGCGGCAGTCATGTGGGCAGCCAAAGCGCTGGGCGCCGATGCGGTTAAGGTCTTGCGCCATGGAACTTCGGGCGATATCTTTGGCGACTACCTGCAGGTGGTCGGTTATGCTGCGGCTGTCATCACTCGCCGAACGCCGGCGGAACTATCTTCTTAAGCTCGTTGTTGATCTATTCTCAAACCTTCCATGCCCACCTA
>DATCIL010000179.1:0-1927 GCA_036507795.1 Anaerolineales bacterium
CACCTTGCCTGGCTCCGAAGCATTGACAACCAGGGCGAAGACCCGCCCTTTCCCGCCCGTTGAGGGATTAATTATTCAATGTTCATCAGACCGAGCCCTTTAAAATTAAAAACATAAACCACAATTGCCGCGCCGGAAGCGGCGCGTAATATTGCAGAACGGAGTCTCAAGCGATGAAAAGATCTATTATCACTGTTGATGGCAACGAGGCGGTTGCGCTCGTCGCCCATAAAGTAAACGAAGTGATCGCCATTTACCCGATCACACCCTCCTCGCCCATGGGCGAACATGCCGATGCATGGTCAGCGGTCGGCAAGCCGAACATCTGGGGCACGGTCCCTGCGGTGGTTGAACTTCAATCTGAGGGAGGCGCAGCCGGCGCGGTCCACGGCTCCCTCCAGGCCGGCGCATTGACCACCACCTTCACCGCCTCGCAGGGCCTGCTGCTCATGATCCCGAACATGTACAAGATCGCCGGGGAACTGACTCCCACGGTTTTTCACGTCTCAGCTCGTTCCCTGGCTGCCCAGGCGCTGTCCATCTTTGGCGACCATTCCGACGTGATGGCCGCCCGAACTACCGGCTTTGCCTTGCTGGCCTCCTCGACAAACCAGGAGGCGCACGACTTCGCCTTGATCGCCCAGGCAGCCACCCTGGAAGCCCGATTGCCTTTCATGCACTTCTTCGAGGGTTTCCGCGTATCGCACGAGATCAATAAGATCGAGCAGCTGACCGTGGAAGATATGCAGGCCATGATCGACGACGAACTCGTCCAGGCCCACCGGGCGCGCGCTCTATCACCCGACCGTCCCTTTATTCGCGGCACTGCCCAAAACCCGGATGTATATTTCCAGGGTCGCGAGACGGTCAACCCTTATTACCTGGCCTGTCCGGACATCGTCCAGAAAGCCATGGACAAATTTGCCGGGCTCGTTGGGCGGCAGTACCACCTGTTTGATTACTTCGGGGATCCCCAGGCCGAACGCGTTATCGTCATGATGGGGTGCGGCGGGGTGACCGCGGCGGAGACCGCCAAATACCTGGCTAAGCGCGGGGAAAAAGTTGGCGTCGTGAACGTGCGCCTGTACCGGCCATTCTCGGTCAGTCATTTCATTGAAGCTTTGCCGGCAACGACGAAAACGATCGCCGTGCTGGATCGAACCAAGGAACCGGGAGCATCCGGAGAACCGCTGTATGTCGATGTGGTCACCGCCATCAGCGAGGCGCTGGCGGAAGGGATCGCGCCTTTCAGCCAGATGCCGAGAGTTACCGGTGGGCGCTACGGTTTGTCTTCAAAGGAGTTCACCCCGGCGATGGTCAAGGGCGTATTTGATGAAATGACCAGAGCCAGGCCGAAGAACCACTTCACCGTGGGTATTAACGATGACGTCACCAACACCAGCATTGCCTATGATCCTGATTTCTCCATTGAAGATGAGGACACGGTCCGAGCGATCTTCTTCGGCTTGGGCGCGGACGGAACGGTAAGCGCCAACAAGAACTCAATTAAGATCATTGGCGAGGAAACTGAGAATTACGCTCAGGGCTACTTCGTATACGACTCCAAGAAATCCGGCGCAGTTACCATCTCGCACCTGCGCTTTGGGCCGCGCCCCATCAATGCCCCCTATCTCATCGATAAGGCGAATTTCGTAGCATGCCACCAGTTCAATTTCCTGGAACGCTATGACATTCTCAAGTACGCTGCGCCAGAAGCGGTCTTCCTGCTGAACAGCCCGTACGGGCCGGAGGAGGTCTGGGACCATATTCCCCAGGAAACGCAAAAAGCCATTCTCGATAAAAACCTGAACTTTTACGTGATTGACGGCTACAAGGTAGCCGAGGAAACCGGGATGGGGCAGCGCATCAATACGATCATGCAGACCTGCTTCTTCGCCATCAGCGGCGTGCTGCCCCGCGATCAGGC
>DATCIL010000180.1:0-5078 GCA_036507795.1 Anaerolineales bacterium
CGCCAAAATTCGGGAAGCGGTCAGCATGGATGCTGGGCAGGGGCCCGACCTGGATCCTGCGCTCGCATGGGCGAGTTTTATGAGCGCCATGAATGATGACCTTGATTCTCCATCGGCTGAGAGAATATTGGTAAACTTTGCGGACGAAGTGCTTGAAGCCGGCATGCAAGGTAGAAATATTAAACCGGCGCAGGAAGCTCTCCGTGAGATGAGTGGGGTATTTGGAGTGCGATTAGATACTCGCGATGCCCAATCTGGGGGGAGTGAGGGTTGGGACCAACATTTGAAGCGTTTTCTTGGTGAAGAAAAAGTATCTACCTGATACCGAATTTCTTCTTTTCGTGTCCTTTCGTGGTAATTCGTGGCTAAACAATCCTATCACCATTATTTGGGGAGCCGCTACACCCTGAATTTCTTTCTAATAGAAGGAATATGCGCTTAGGCGACGGGATTGATTGAACCATTTAAATTCTTCATGGTGATCGCTCCAAATAAACAGGCCGTCAGGCATTTGCTGCAACCATTACAACGACTGAGCTCCACATAAGCGGGTTCATCTGGATCGATCTTCATGATGGCCCGCGTATTGCATGCGGAGCGAGCTTCGCAGGGATGGCAGGATTGGCAGATTAGCCAGTCAATTTCGGCTCTGAGCATAGGTAAAGTTTATCGAAACAATTATCAGTGAAAGCATTCACTTATCACAAAGTTTACACCGACTTATCCCTTACGTCAAATATTTACTTATTAGATAGTGGTTGGCACATGTTCTCTTGCATCACGTTTTCGCTCACTCTCGGCGCGCATGCGCATTTGATCACGCAGATTTTCCATGTCGCGGGGCACCAGGTAGGCGGTAGCTCCGAGAAAGATTGACCCTAATACCCAGGCCGAAACGGAGATGCTTAAAATGGCGAACTGAAGAGACGTGCCCCGGGCGAGGATGCCGGCGATCAGGGGAGCCAGGGCTGCGCCTCCGTATTCAAAAAAATTCTCGACAGCCAAAGCGCTGCTGCGCACTTCAGGAACGGTTATGTCGTATATGGTAGAGATGACATTGGGCGCGGCGAAAGGGATAAACAGCGCGGTAAGCATCAACATTCCCATGAACACAAGCTGATTACCGACCGGAATATTCAGGGTGATTGTGAGCAGAACAGCGCCAAGCAATACGGCGACGGCAGAAACGAGCATGCGACCACGCGGAGTTTTTCTGAAGAAGAAATCTCCAAGCGAGCCACCCACAAAATAGCCAGAGGCAAGCACTAAGATTGCGGGCGCCATCGTGGTAAAAACGCCTTCCGAACTATACCCGCGCTCCACTTCCAGGTAGCGAAAAAACCAGTACGTGATCACGGCCCAAGGAAACTGCCCGAAAAAACCTTGAATGATGAGAAGGATCAGACTGCGATTTCGCAGCAGGTCGCGGGCTACTTTAAAGTCGAAACGATATACGCCGATTTCCTCCATTGAAGCGAGCTCTGGCTCACTTTGGCCGCGAGGCGCTTCTCGGACGGTAAAAAAGATGATAACGGCGAGAAGCAGCCCCAGCGAACCGGTTATGAAAAAGACCGAACGCCAACCTGATACGGCGCTGAGGAAAGTCGCCAGGATCAATCCAAACATATAACCGAGCGGCTGAGAGAGTTGGAGTAATCCGTATACCCGGCCGCGCACCTGAGGACCAAAGTAATCTGAAATCAAGCTGTAGATACCTGGATAGCTCGAATCGTCAATGCCCGTGGATGAGCGGCTGGCGAGAAATAACGGGTAAGTTGGCGCGACTGCGCTGATCCAGGTCGTTGATCCCCAAATGAAGGAGGCCAAGGCAAGCAACCTGGATCGAGTAAAGCGGTCGTACAAGTAACCCCAGATCGGGTAGAGTATGGCCCCTACGAGCAGGGCGCCGGTGAACACGGCGCCCATTTGAACTTCATCAATGCCATACGTATTCATGATCTGGGTTGTTAAGGGCCCGATCAATAGTTTGTCGGATTGATGAAGCAGCATGAAAAAAAAGAAAACGACCACCACAATCCAGCGATAGCGCGTTGAAGATTTCATTGTTCAGCACCCAATTCAGACTCCGGGAATAACCCCGAAGGCCACGAGGATATATAACAGCAGGAGGCGCAAACTGTTGTTTAGGGCGTGTATGAGAAACGGCGTCCACAAGGACTTACTTTTTTCATACACCCAACCCAGGACGATTCCTAAAATAAAGGCAGTAACTCCTACGGCGATATCGAAATGGACAAGCCCAAAAAGGAATGCACTGACCAGCAGGCTCGGCCACATGCTCCAGTGCTTGCGCAGCCAGGCGAATAAGACCCCGCGGAAGAACAGTTCTTCGGCAAACGGAACTGCAATGCCACCAAAAAGCATTATACCGAGCGCCCCTGGAAAGGAAATCCCCTCGGGCAAAAAGAATTCCAGTTGCGGGTTTTCGAATGGCAGCTCAAGTGTCTCGAGAACCAAAAGCGTGATCAAGCCGGTGATCGGAATTGCCAGAAGGGAAATCGAGACGGCCAGTAGCAGCCAGCGGTTATCAATTGCCTTGAAACCAATTTCCTTCCAGTCAAGATTTCTCCTGCGCATTCCAAAAAAATAGACACCGCCAACCAATGCGATTGTCTCCATGGCTGCCAGTCCAAGGGTCTGCGCTAAAGTTGGTTCATCGCCGAGATTCATCTCAGTGCCGATCAATCGAAACAGGATTCCGAGCAGCGACCATCCCAAGAAGAAAATAATGCCAAAACCAATGGTGATTAGGATTAAGTCGAACCAGGTCCATTTTGCCTGAGCTTCAGAAACCTCAGTCCCCGTATCGGTCCTGACTTCATTCACGGATCAATCCGCTCCTCGGGCCCGGTTCAGGCTTTGCGGGCAAATTCCCGCGCAGGTTTGGTGCCCGGATCTCAAGATTATCAAATTCCACCTCGCAAAGTTGTGGTTATTGTTCGGCTGCAAGCTCGCGGTATAGGAACCAGCTTCCCTTGCGATCGCCCGCATCTTTTGGTGCCCGGTCATAGTAAATGTCAAAGACGCGGCCGCCGGAGGTCAATACCCGAAAGTAAAATTGCCCTACACCCCACGATCCGCGCCGTTCTGCAGCTGCAGCGTGTTCAGGTGCCATGTTTCTCGCCATCCGGCCGCGGCGCCGGTAGTCCTGCCACTCATTCAGTTTTTCCTTTATCTGGAAGTTTTCGCCTCGCCAGGTGAAGGCATCAGGACAACCAGGTGTTTTTTCTAGAAGGGGAGGCGTACTAAAATACACCTCGATGGGTTCGACAATAAACTGTGCTGGTTTTAGTTTCAAGAGGTTATCTGCCCACGGTGATGTAATTTTCGAGCTGTTCAATCACAAATTCTTGGTGGGAAATGATCGCTTTGACAACGTCTCCAATCGAAATCACACCAACCAAATTTTCTTGATCAAAAACTGGGAGGTGGCGGATGCGCTTGTCGGTCATCAGCGCCATACATTCTTCAATGGACTGGTTCGTGCGAATGTAAAGCACCCGGGGAGTCATGATATCACGAACCGGAGTATCCATTGAAGATTTTCCCTTCAGCATTACTTTGCGGGCATAATCGCGTTCGGAGATGATGCCCACCAATTCATCGCCCTCCAATACCAATAAGGCGCCGATATTCTTATCCGCCATATTCTTCAGAGCATCATAAACGCTGTCATCAGGAGAAACGGACCAGATTTCATAGCCTTTTTCGTCAAGAATTTGTTTAACAGTTTTGAGCATCACAATCTCCTTCCTTTTGATTAGCGCCGACAAAAATTGATTTATATTGTAATTGAATCTTCTTTTTTCCGAAAACCGAAAGTTTTACCTCTAATCATTGAGGTGATAACGCCCAATCCAGCAACACCAGTGGCAGCGAGAAAACTGATCCGGGTGGCCAAAAATATACTCTCTTCGCCGCCGCCGCTTTGAGCATCGCTAAGAACGGTCGTGAAAATGGCACCCGCCAGCCCAACCCCCAAAACCATGCCGACCGACCGAGCTGTTGCCAGAACGCCGGCGGCGATGCCCTGACGGTGTCGCGGAGCCGAGCCCATCAGCGCACTATTATTGGGAGAGATGAATGTTCCTGTGCCAAAACCGGCGACGGTGAGAGCCAACACAATTGCCAGGGTGGGCGACTGGGCATCCAGGCGAGAAAGGAGAAACAATCCGAACCCCAGGATGGCCATCCCGATAACGCTGGGGATCTGCACGCCAATGCGATCCGATAACGTCCCACTGATCGGGGCTACTATGGCCATGACGACCGGTTGAGCGGTAAGAATCAGGCCAGCCTGGGAGGGAGTGAGGTGACGGCCCTGGAGCAGGTAGAAAGGGAGCAGAAAAAGAATACTAAAGACGCAGATATAGTTGAAAACGGCACTGGCGGCAGAAGCAGAAAACGCAGGATTTTTAAAAAGCCGGAGATCGAGCATCGGACTGTCTCGCCGGGATTCGATGATGACAAACAACCCCAAGGATAGCGCAGCTCCGACAAGCAAGCCAAGAATTTGCGGAGAACCCCACCCCCAGGCATGTCCCTGGTTCAGCCCCAGCAATAGGGTGACGAGACCGGTCACAAAAATCAGGGCACCGAGGAGATCAAATCTCTCCTTTTGTTGGGAGGGCGCATCGAGCGGGATGAATCGCCAGCTGAAGAACAGCGCCAAAAGACCGACCGGCAAATTGATGTAAAAGACCATCCGCCAGCTGAACGCATCGGTCAGCCATCCGCCCAGGGAGGGGGCCGCGGTGAGGCCTAAATAGGTCATGGTAGCTTGAAGACCGAGAGCCTGGCCGCGCTGCTCGGCCGGAAAATTTTTGGTGAGGATAGCAGGTGAATTGGCGGCCAGCATCGTCGCTCCTAAGGCCTGGAGACCACGGAAGCCGATCAGCGCATGGGCCGAGGGAGCTAACCCACAAAGCGCAGAACTCAAGGTAAAGATGGTGAAACCAAAAAGAAAGACCGGCTTGTGCCCGCGAAGATCACCCAGCCGGCCAAAGCTGAGTAATAAGCCGCTGACCACGAGGAGATAGATGGTAACGACCCATTCG
>DATCIL010000181.1:0-2097 GCA_036507795.1 Anaerolineales bacterium
TAGGTAATTCAGCCCTTGACAGCCCCCATTGTGAACCCTTCCACAAGCCGGTTAAGGAACATATTGTAAAAGACGCCAACGGGTATCGCGACGATCACCGCGGCGGCCAGCAGGGATTGCCAGAAGAAGACATCTCCGCGCACCAGTTCGATAGGCACGCCGACGCTGATCGTCTTGTTGGCGGAGGACGAAATGAACGTCAATGCGTAGATAAATTCATGGAGGGTCAGTGTAAAGGTGAAAACGACCACTGCAATGATCCCCGACAGCGAAAGCGGCATGACCACCTTTAAGAAGGCAGCAAACCGGCTGTAGCCGTCCACCAGGGCTGCTTCCTCCAGATCGCGCGGGATGGATTTAAAGAAACCCATCAGCAGCCAGGTACAGAATGGAATGGATATGGTGGGATAGATGAGCACGAGCGACCAGATCGTGTCGTTCAATCCAAACGCCACCACCGCCCGGAATAATGGAATGAACAACAGCGTGGGTGGGACGAGATAGATCAGAAACAAGGAGATCCCGGCTGTTTCCCCCCAACGACCGGCCAAGCGGGCGAGGGCATACGCCGCGGGAATGGCTACCAGCAGGGTGATCAGCACCACCAAAACTCCAACGAGAAAGGAATTTTTCAGGAAGACCGGAAAATTGGTTCGATTGAAAAGCAAATCCCAATTATCAAGGATTGGGGGGAAGGTGTAGATGAATGGGTTATTCTGGGGGCGGTAGAGGTCTGCATCCTGCTTGAAGGAGTTGATCAGCATGATCAAGAAGGGAAACGCGGAAAACAAACAAAACGCCGCCACGGCCGCGTAGACGACAGCTCGTTTCAACAAGTACCTGACATCAATCATCATTTATCTCACCTCCATTCGCCGGGCGGTTTTCAGCAATAAAATTGCAACTGCGAGCAGCACTGGGAAGAGGAATAAGGCGATTGCAGCTCCTTCGTTCAACGATCCGCCATCGATCCCCTTGAAATACGCCCACACCGAAAGCACCTGGGTATAGTAAACGGGTCCGCCGCGCGTCAGGATAAATACCACGGTCATATCCGTAAAGGTAAAGATAAGGCCAAACAAAAGTGCGATGTACAAGATCGGCAAAACCAGAGGAATCTTCACCTGCATGTGGATGCGCCAGAAGCTGGCGCCATCGACTTCGGCTTGATCGATGAGTTCCCGATCAATTGAGGTCAATCCAGCCATCAGGATTACCGCCGCCAGAGGAAGCGTTCGCCAGATATGCACAAGGATTACCGAGGCCATCGCCAGATACTCCCGGCCTAGAAAGGTCATGTGTAATCCCGGACCTAACAGCGCATCGGGAGCTCCTAGCAATCCGAGCTTGACTAAAAGCCAGTCAAACGTGCTAAATTTCGAGTCGAACAGCCATTTCCAGCCAATCGTTCCCAGTGCAATTGGTGTTGCCCAGGGCATCATGATCAGCATGCGCGCCAACCACTTTCCATGGAAATCCTGCGCGAGAACCACAGCCAGGATATTGGCCAGCAGGATGATAAAAAATTGAGAAATGACAGTAAACAACACTGTGTTCAGCAAGGCGCGCCGGAATTGGGGGGTCCGGATGATATTTTGAAAATTCCGCAACCCGACGAAATCGAGGCTGGTGTCTCCCACGGTAACATCGGACAGGCTGAAGGCGATGGCTACAAAAAAGGGAACCGCAACCAAGCCGATAATGTAGGCCAGGGCCGGGAATAAAAAGATGCCTCCCAGCACCCCTTCGCTGTCCGCCAGGTAGCGCAATTTAAAAGATGTTGAGGTTTTTTGTAATTCTACGGATTGTTCCATTTCCACTACCTCCTAAAAATCTCGAGGTTCCATACGCTTACCCGTTTCTCTGTTGAAGAATCGCAAGTCCTTCCTGCTCACGCCAAATTCGTAAGTTTGCTCCGCGGTGATGGGGACATCCATTGCTTCCGGAAGCCGCGCAATCACCAGCGAATCCTCTCCAAACTCCTCAACCTGGCCGTAGAGAAGCCGGTCCGCACCCAAATATTCGATGCGGTTGACGTGAAACGAAAACTCTCTTACTTCATTTCTTCGGTCAGCAACCTGTTTGGGAACGAACTGT
>DATCIL010000182.1:0-1621 GCA_036507795.1 Anaerolineales bacterium
CTTATTCCCCTGTTGATTCAGATACTTAAGGCTTTTTGCGCTGCGCTCGCGGAGCAATTCCCGCGTTTCTGGCGTGCGAGCAGCGCGGCCATCAGCCCACCGATGGCTCCTAGCCCATCCTTCCCAACTGGAAGGGCAAGAGAAGAGAAAAGCCAATAAAATTAAGCTGCCTAGTCAAAAGGTCTCCACTACATTGGGGTTGGTGTCGTTAGTGCACCCGTTGGTCGCCGGCAGTGATTCGGGGTGGCGGCTGGGGCGGCAAAGTGAGCTTGAGTTGTTCTAAGAGAAGCTTGTGATCGGTGTCGGGCTCAGTGTAACGGCTAAGAATCAAAGTGCGGCCGTCGGTGGTGGAAAACTTAACATCGAGCATCTGCAGGGTGGCAAACTTATCGAGCACCGCGCGAGGCGTCAGTCCATCTGCCACAGACCGTAGCCGGGCCTTGAGCGTGACGTGCAGGCAATAAGAGATAAACGCCACAAAGATATGCGCTTCGATTCGGTGTTGAAGCTGGTGGTAAATCGGCCGCAATTGAAGATCGTCTTTTAAGTTTTTGAAGGCCGCTTCGATCTCGACCAGTTGGATGTAGAACTGCCAGAGTTGAACCGGCTTTTGGCCCGACAGATTGGTCCGTAGCAGATAGCGGCCCTCGCGCCGGTGCACTTCTCTCAACTTTTGCCGATTGAGCCGGAAAGAGAAAGTGACATTGGCCGCGTGAGCTTTTGATTGGGGTAGCGTGATGTCGATCAGTCGCCAGGCAGCCCGATATTTTCCCTTGGCTGCTCCCAGCTTGAGGAGCAACGTTTGGCTGCTGTTCAATTTCATCTCGCGTAGTTCTTTGAGCCGTTTGATGAGCGCCCTGAGCTGTCGTTGGCGCATGGCCCGTTCTTTGTCGATGCGCGGGTGACTCTTGGCCAGCACATAGAGTTCTTGCTCTTGGGCTAACAGCTTCACTTCGACCCCCGAGCGCACCGTGGTAAAGGGCAAACCCAAAAGTTTTTGCTCCAGCTGGCTGAGTCTCCCTTTGGGCGTCCCCACCAGGTAATAAACCGGTGGATCACTGTGACGCATTTCGCTTAAAACCTCTTCGGTGGGAATGCCGCGGTCCATCACCCAGATGCGCTCGGCTTTGCCGTACTGGGTTTCAATCTTGTTTAAAAACTCCTTAAGCGTGGTTCGGTCTGAGCTGTTGCCCGCCAGCACTTCGTAGGCCAAGGGAAAGCCTTCAGGACTGACCACCAACGCGATGACCACTTGGACGCAGTCCGAACGCTTGTCGCGGCTGTAGCCATAGCGCCGCTTGTCGTTCTCATCGGCGGGCTTACTGGACTCGAAATAAGTGCTGGTCAGATCGTAGAGCAGCACGTCAAACTTGGCGCCAAACAGATCCTGCCAGCGTTCTCGCAAATGGCTAAACAAGGCTGGCTTATGCTCCAGCACTTTGTCCAGACAGCGATACAACCCATTTTTCTCCACCAGCGCATAATCCTCGCCGAGCAGATCTCCCATCGCGCTTTGGTCAAACCACAACCGGTGTAACCGCCATTCGCTGCCCGGATCGATCAGCCGGTAACACACCAGCGTCTGAAGAACATGCTGCCAACACGTCCCCTCACGACTATC
>DATCIL010000183.1:0-5349 GCA_036507795.1 Anaerolineales bacterium
AAAGATCGGGGTGACCTCGCGGACAGAGGCGGCCATGTATGCGGTCAGCGCCGGGCTGGTAGAACCGGTGGCGGCGTTGGGAGAGAACGGTTTTACCGTCGTCGCCGGCGAGAGAGAGTCGCCAGCAAGCCTGGATGCGGAATCTCCATCAAGACGAGGATGGCTGCAAATTTTCGGCCAGAACCCCTGGTTGGTCATGTTGCTATCGGCGTTCTTGATTGTTCTAGGATTAAGCAGCGCGTACCTGATTAACCGGAACCAATCCATAACTTTAGCCTCAAACGGTGCAGCAGCTGCGACGCCGCCGCCTCGCTGGCGGGAGAAAGCCATCTTGCCAACCGCCCGGTCCGGTCTGGCGGTGGCTGCCTACGAGAACCGGATCTATGCAATCGGCGGGGAGACCGGGGCCGAAATTACCGGCGTTCTCGAGCGCTATGACCCCTCCAAGGACAGTTGGACGACGTTATCCACGAAACCGACCCCGGTTACCGATATCGCCGCGGCGGTCATCGGCGGGTTGCTTTACGTCCCGGGCGGCCGCCTGGATGATGGCCAGCCAACCGATATTCTCGAAGCCTACGATCCACGCCGGGATAGATGGGAGCAGCGTGCTTCCTTGCCTAAACCGGTGTCGGCATACGCTCTGGTTCCATTCGAGGGGAAGATTTATCTGTTTGGGGGTTGGAATGGAGAAAGCTATATCGCTGACGTGCTCGAATATGACCCGGACGGAGACGCCTGGCATGAGAGAAGCAGAATGCCAACGGCTCGCGGCCATGCTGGCGCAGCAATGGCAGGCGGTAAAATCTACATCATTGGCGGATTCGATGGCGAAAAAGCGCTAAGGGTGAACGAGGAATATTTGCCGGAAGACGACACGCAGTCCGGCAGCCCCTGGAGGGAGCGCGCACCTTTACCTGCCGGCCGGTACGCCATGGGAGTTGCCAGCGTGGCGGAAATCGTTCACGTTTTTGGAGGCAGTGGAGAGGGATCCGATTTTCCGGCTCTGGAGTATATCCCTGGCAATGATGACTGGCTGCAGATCGAGACGCCTCCGAATCAACCAGGCTCTCATTTGGGAGCGGTCTTATTGGGAACGCATATTTATGTTTTGGGGGGAAAGGTAGCAGACCAGCCCATGGCCAACAACGCCGAGTACCAGGCAATTTATACGCTCAGCATCCCAGTCGCCCCATGATCATCAGACCTTGCTGCAAAACCTTGCGAAGGTTGGATTTGCGGGATCAAGGCAGGGGCGCAAAACCTTCGCAAGGTCACTCTAAACCAGTTTCACCAGAACCCTAGGGGGCGATTTGGTCTTGCGGCACCGGGAGCGTGTCGTCAAAGTCCAGGTCTCCCAAATCCAAAGTCTTACCAGCCTCGGCGGTGATCAAAAAGGGCTTGTTATCATCTGGCTCATTCAGGAGCACAGAGCTGATTACCGTGTCGAGGATCAGCCCATGCCGACCAGGTATGACGTCCACCAGCACAAATTTGCCATCCGCATCTGTGAGGCCTTTGGGAGCATTGAACTGGTCGTAAGAGACCACGCGTTCCTGGCCCTGTTCATCCAAGACCACTTCAGCCAGGGCGATATAAACATTAAACACGGGTTTGCCCTCGACGAGCAGCCTGCCGGTCAGGACGGCGCTGTCCTCAGCCGGCGTAGGGACCGGTCCGGAGGTGGCGTAAATCTGCGGGCCTGCGCTCTCATCTTGAGCCGGGTAAGGTGAAGTGGGATTAATGAACTGCCCGGGAGCCGGATAGCCATCCTCCGGGGTGGGCGTTTGACCTGAGCTGGCATCCGTGGGCTGGAGACTCGCGCAGGCGGTCAGCAATAGACCGAAAAAGATCAACAGGGTAAAAAGTTTAAGCTTTGCCATTAGGAATATTCAATCATCGAGGATAGAACAGAAAGAGAGGGGCGATGGTAGATCGCCCCTCTTTCGTGTTTGTTTATTTATGGAATGCCAGCTCTACGGAGCGGTGACGTTGATGCCCTCGTAAACGAGCAGCTGGTCAGCCGTGCCGCTGGGTCCAAGTTCATTGACGATGGCGACGATCTGCCCACCGCTGCCTGCGGTGCAGGTGGCCGATCCCACATATCCCGAGGCGATTGCGCCGTTCTGCAGGTCGGTGAACGCCTCGCCCGCAGCCAGCGTAGCGCCAGCGGTGTAGCTCGTCCCGGTAAAGGTGCAATTAACGGCGGTCGAACTGCCGCCGACGTTCATGACGCTGAAGCCGGTCCAGTAGCCGCTGTTGCGGTCCATGATCAGGGGGAGCACGACGGTGTCTGTAGCGTTAGCGGAGTCAAAGCCACCGTAGGCTTCGCCGTTGGTGCCGAGCTTGTGCTGGTTGGCGACGGCTACCAGAGGCTGGCTGGCGCTGTTGGTCGTTACCTGGGCCGACCCGACGAACTTAGCTCCGGCGACGCAATCGCTGTTGGCGCCATTGTCGAAGGCGGCCAGCGCGAAGGTCTTCGAACCGCCCGCCGGGATCGACTGAGTTTCCTCACAGGCCGTACCGTCTGATGGCGTATAGGAAACTGTAACGTTCGTAGCCGTACCGCCGGCGTTCTGAATCTGGACGCCAGTGGTGAAGCCGGCATTGTTGGCGTTGATCAAGGGCAGCACCGGGTTGGTGCTCCCGCCCTGGAAACCGTTATAAGCAAACAAGAGTAGGGAGCTCTCTTCAATAACCGTGATGGCTACCGGCTGCGTGCTGGTTACTTCAGCGGAGAAGACTGCCAGGCTGTGGGTTTCAGTAGCCTGGTCGAAGGTCTTGGCTGCCCCAGGTTTTACGACCACATCGTTAACGCTGGTACCATCGCTGTAAGCAACATCCACGGATGCGTCGCTGCCGCCGGTGTTCTGGACATTGAACCAGGTATTGAAGCCGCTGTTGTTCTTCATCAGCAAAGGAATCGAGACAGTGGTATTGCCGCTGCTGGCGGCCACGTAAGAAGCGTTAGCAGCAAAATTGTTTCCGTGCACGTTGCTGATCGCGGCTACCTGGTTATCCGATTCGATCACGACGGAGCCATTGAAGCCATCGCTCACATCGGTGAGCGGGAAGAAAGTCTTCGAACCATTGGCGGGAACGGTGGTGGGGACGGTGGTCACCAGGTCGCCAGTTGTCCGGTCGTAGAATTTGACCGAAATATTGGCCGTGTCACCTTCCAGGTTTTGGACCTGAAAGCCAGACGTGTATGAGAATACTCCCTGAGCCGCTGCTGATCTGGAAAACGCGCCAAACGCAGCGAGCGCGAGGGCCAGGGCAAGAAGGAATCGTACGGTTTTCATTTGCACCTCCGAGAAATAAGGATAGCGAGATTTTCCTCGATTTTATCAATTGAGGTGGGGAAATCAATAGTACGTATGGATTAATTTCCGATCTGCAAGGTATGGAATACCGGGATTGCTTTATGCGGCGCCGAATTCCATTAACCCATTTGGGTTAAGCCGGTGGATTTACCTTGAACTGGATGATTTTACGTTTAACCAAATTAATGCCCAGATAATCTCGTAGAGGATGATGGCGATGCGAGTAGTAATGGCTAAGATTACGGCAATGGGAGCGGGCATGATATTCGCCAAAAGCAAGCTCAGCCCAACTTCGGTTACACCCAGATTGGAAGGTGAAAAAAACAATAGATAGGAGACGATCCCGACGAGTGACCAACTGCCGATAACGTAGCCGATCTGGTGAAGGGGGATCGGTATGAATGAATTTGCAATAATAAAAAGCACGATGCCTCCGAATATCCAGGCGGGGACGTAAGCAATCAGCCATTGGATGGTACGCTGGTAGCCGAACTGGGTGGCTTCCACTTTCAGCAGTCTAAAAATCCAGTCAGTCACGCGCGGGTGCAGAAGCAAAATTCCAACCAGCAGAATTCCGGCGAGCACCAGAGGGTTGAGACCGTAATTCAAGACGATGGGAATGGCGAATAACACGCTGACTAAAACGCCCGACATTATGGAAACGGCCAGCTCGATCCCACTCGCCAGAGAGGTCAACCGATAATCAATGCCTTCTTTTTGATAGAATTGCGCCCGGCTGGCGATATACCAGAGGGTTCCGGGGATTCGCTTGGCGATGTTGGAAATGATGTAATAGCGAATATGCTTCTGGTAATCCAACCTTTTTCCGATGGTGTTCATGATCCAGCCCCAGATGATGGCCACCAGGAAGAGATCAATACTGAACACGAAGAAGGACAGAAGATAGAGCGCAGGATTTATCTGCCATGGATAGCTGAGTAGGATTTCCTTCTGCCGGTAAACGAGGTAGCCAAGGATGGCAACGGCCACCAGCGAGATGATGATGGAAGTGAGGCGTTGAATACGCCTGCCGCGCGTGAACCGTCGAACGCCTCCCATTTGCTTCAAGATTTGAGGAATTTCAGGCACGGCTGCAGATAAATACCAGGTGATTGGTCAAGTTCACAGGGATGATAGGAGAGAGGGCAAATCGGATTATTTTTTGAGGATGTTTGAATAAGAAGATCGCATCCCGCGTGGTGCGGGGAAACTCAATTTCGTTCCATCCTAAAGTGTTATCGACCTTCAGCTCCGAGCTGATTAACATCGTTTGCCAAAATCCGGGTGTGCCGTATCTCTGCAGGGGTTGCCCGTCATCGAAGATGTCTCCGGTTGCCCATACATGGCGGATGTTTCCGAGCAAACCGAAGGCGTTGGGGACCAGGATGCAAGCCTTACCATCCGGCTTCAGGATTCGGGCTATTTCCAGCGCTCCGGACTGGGGATGCTGGTAGTGCTCCAGGCTGCCGATGTGAGTGATGTAGTCGGCGCTCATTTCCTGAATCGGTAGTCCCTCTCCATCTCCAACCACCCATCCAGATTCGGGAGACAGGCGACGCCCGCGCTCAACCCCGTCCATTGCGAAGTCTATTCCGATAGCACCAATTCCCTGCTGCTGGGCCAGCGCCGTCAAACGGCCCTGCCCACAGGAAATATCAATCAAAGTTTTCCCGGGCTGCGGATGGAGCAGGCCGATAAGCCATAAATAAAACGAATCTCTTAATTGGATGCCCTCATTGGAATAAATTTCATTATAAGCCTGCTGGGTGGCCCGCGTGTCGCTCATATTTTTGTGGCGAATTTCAAGCATGGTGTTTCATCCTGTTACTTTTTTGCGGCCGTAACGATCAAGAAAGGACCCCCGGTTCCCAATCCCAGAAAGAAAAAGAAGGGCGCAGATAGCAGTCTCGCTATCGGGTGAACGAGGATCTTCTCCATCCTCTGCCGATTCTTATTCGCAACGTTTTTTGACGCCAACCAGAAGCGCAGGCTGATCACGACGGAATTATAGCTACCCAAATTCCCA
>DATCIL010000184.1:0-3740 GCA_036507795.1 Anaerolineales bacterium
CTGGCTCCCATGACCTGG
The DNA here is from genome assembly GCA_036507795.1 of Anaerolineales bacterium. GTDB lineage: Bacteria > Chloroflexota > Anaerolineae > Anaerolineales > UBA4823 > DASQQR01. The sequence continues at coordinate 19 of DATCIL010000184.1, forward strand.
TTCAACAGCAGGTTGCCTCTCAAACTTGATGGGCGCCGTTCAAAGTAGAACAGGTGGGGTTCCAAACCGCATTTTCTCCCAGCTGCGGCGGTTATGCGGGCATGATTAGACTGGAGACCGCCAAAAGTAGCAATCTTACGAAAGCCACGCTGAACCGCCTCTCCCAGGAGAAACTCGAGCTTGCGGGTTTTGTTTCCGCCCATGCCTGGGCCAATTTCATCATCGCGTTTGATATAGATCTCCCTGCCCACCTCTGCGGACAGGTTCGGCAGAAATTCCAGAGGCGTGGGATAGCGCGCCAGGTGGATTTTGGGATATGAATCCAGTTTAGCTTGAAGAGACTCTTTCATACTAACCCGACCCGGCCAGGGCGGATGAAAACCACTAATTTTCGCCAATCTTCACGAAAAAACTGAACCGAGAAGCGCAAAGATACGCTAAGACTTTTTATTATCCTTCGCGTAACTTGCCATTCGTCGGATGCGGCATAGAAGCTCCACCCATATTCTTCTTGACCTGCCGCATCCGCCGCGCCTTCGCGGTTCCATAGGGATCCGAATTTCCTTGCTCGAAAGGCAAGAATCTCATTGGTGAGGTACTGATAAGTGCTTCGCCAAACGCTTCGCCAGACCAATAATTGTGAGGACGGTGGGTCTTCCGAGAGCTTCGGGAAATGTGCTGGCGTCGCAAACGTATAGACCTTCGACTCCAGTCTGCAGATCTGTGCCGAGCATGGCTCCGATACGGACAGTCCCACTGGGATGCGTACCACGAGATGGCGTGGTGAAGATCGTGTCCGAATTCGCTCCAGCTTGAATCAAGATTTTTCGGCTGATGTCCTCGGCTTCTTTAAGACGAGAGCAGTCGGTATTCGTCAAAGGTTTGCTTATCGTGCCATCCGGGAAAACACCCCCGCTGATCTCATCTTTGAGCTTTATCATCACGCCCAAGATGTTTTTCCACTTCGGCCAATAAAGGGCATATTTGGGGCTCTTCAGAGAGTTGATCAGTGGGAAGAGAAGCCAGGGATCAACTAAGGTGCTGAGCATATAGCCAGCTTCAGAATCTTCCCAGGACCAGGTCATAGGAGGTTCGTTACCGATGCCTTCTTCGTTGATGAGCCCGTAGACCATCACCGTCGTATCCATGGCCATCCCAATTCCGGCTTCCGGAAATCCTGAGGCATGCAGGATGCGGGGTGTACCAATCCCGCCAGCGGATAAAACGACCGTATCAGCGCGAGCGATAAAATGAGCGCCGGCCAATTTGCCGGCGACGCCGCTTACGTGATTGTTCTCAATGATGACTCGCTGCACGTTTGCACGAGTCATTAATTCCGCGCCGGCTGCGATGGCCTCGTCGACAAATTCAGCTGCACTCCACTTTGCGCGGCAGCGACAGCCGAGCATGCATTTCGCTCCGCAGTCGAACTGCTTACTTCGATCGGGCTGCTTAAACTTTAGCTGAGGCTGCCAGTCATATCCAAGAGCGCGCGCCGCCATGGCAATGCGGGTAGAGGCCTGCCCGCGCAATTCCTTTGGAAGCGGAGCGACATTTAGCTCTTCAATCGTTTCCGAAACCTCGAGATCAATATCGATCCCATATTTATTTTTCAGCCAGGTTGGAGGGGCAGCTGCGCAACCGCAATACATACTGGTAGCCCCGCCAACCATCAATGGACGGATGATATTCAGACCCTCTTTTGTGAACAGCAGGCTACTTCGATCGGTGTAGAGCAGCGCTCCTAAGTAAGTGCCGTAATAGGGACGTTGCCGGTGATCAATGCCTCTTTCTAACAAGAGCACTTTCTTTCCTGATAGAGAGAGTTCACGCGCCAGAGTAGCCCCGCCCGGACCGGAGCCTACGATGATCACATCGGCCTTAGGAAGGATTTCATTCATTCTTCATCTCTCGATGGAAACGAGGCCCGCTTCGCCAAGGCGGCCCGCGATATTTATCGTTACAGGAAGGAATTGGCGGATTACTTCCGCATTTGTGAGCAGATGTTGCGTGATCTTTGACGTGCGCAGCTCTGATTGACCCCGAGCCAGCGCTAACGGAAGGAGGAGCTGATCGGCGAGATACTGGTCGATGGCTCCATCCGTTGATAAAAATTCTTCCATTTGATCCACGGCGTCGTCGGCGACACGCTCGGCTGGTTTCCCAATCTCTCCCAACGAGAAGTAACACGCCTGCGATTTCTCGAACTCCGCCAGGAGCAACAACATAGTTCCTTTGAAGCGTGCGGGCAGCTCAACCAGACGGATATCATTGAGATAGAAACGGTCTCCCAGGCGGCGGATGACCTGTTCACGCTGGCGTTCGGCGATATGGCGGGGCAAGTTGGCAATGGCCGAAATACCGCGGATTTGCCTCAGGCGGCCGCGCTCGGTGATGTGGAGCGGGCTGATCGCTGAATTGGGTGGAATAGCCGCGGTCATGTGGCCGCCACCTTCGGGGTAAAAGCCGGCCAGCTGCAATTTCAGATCGGCATTAAAGCCTATCCGGCGCATAAAAGGCAGCCACTGCAGTTCGAGGTAATGGTAAGATGGGCTCCAATTGACGTGCGTGCCGCCGGTGATCGTGATAGTAGAGCCAGCACCAGCCAGGGCCAGTGGTAGAAAGATCGTTTGGAGCACCAGCGATGCGGCGCCGGCGGTGCTAATCTCCAGGCTGTAACGACCCGGATGGATTGCTTCGGGGTGAAAACTGAGGGCAGTTGAACCCAGTTCTGCACCTTGAACGCCAGCCCTGCCAACCGAAGCTGCCGCTTCTACCGCTTTCAAATGTTGGGCGCGCAGGCCAGGATTCGAACGCCTCGAGCGAATATTCGTAATCTGGAAGTCGTATTTCGTCAGCAGGGAGAGGGTCAGGGAACTGCGCAATACCTGACCTCCGCCTTCGCCCAGAGAACCATCAATTTGAATCATGCGTAAAATATGTTATAAACTCATAAGGAGACGCCGCCTTATTTTTAGATATAGAGTCTACTTGAAGAAATTCGGCAAGTCAAATGCTGCTTATTCTGGCGTGTCGGAGGGCTGCCGATTAGGAAATTCTTAATTCGTTGTTCAGGGTTTTGTAAGAACTCTATTGTATTCTTATCGTTAATCACTATTCGAGTATCCTCTCCTCCACTAATTGTGAGGATACCTATTCGAGCAGGTAGGAGCCAATATGATCGAGATTAATCCTTCCGAAATCACACCGGAGCATCTTTACATGTCTCGCCGGGATTTCCTCAAGAGCATGGGAATCGTTACTGCAGGAGCTTTGTTATCAGCCTGTGCACCAGAAAGATCAGCTCCCGAGACCGAAGCCATACCGGCTGACCTCCAGGTCAGCGCTACAACGGACGAGCTGGGTGATGCACTGACTCCGTACGAATCGATCACCAATTACAACAATTATTATGAGTTCTCGGTCGACAAGGAGCAGGTCGCCATTCTGGCGCAGGACATGGCGACTTCGCCCTGGACAGTAAAGGTCGGTGGACTGGTCAAAAATCCGAAGGAATATGATGTTGATGATCTCATAAAACAATTCGATCCGGAGGAACGCATCTACCGGCTGCGCTGCGTGGAAGCCTGGTCGATGGTAATCCCGTGGATGGGGTTTCCCCTGGAAAAGTTATTGCAGGAAGTTGAACCCACCTCGAACGCGAAATTCGTGCGATTTGAAACATTGTATGATCCCGACCAGCTGCCGGGTCAAAAAAGCGC
>DATCIL010000185.1:0-2416 GCA_036507795.1 Anaerolineales bacterium
AAGAAGGGCGCAGATAGCAGTCTCGCTATCGGGTGAACGAGGATCTTCTCCATCCTCTGCCGATTCTTATTCGCAACGTTTTTTGACGCCAACCAGAAGCGCAGGCTGATCACGACGGAATTATAGCTACCCAAATTCCCATTCGTCCGGAGGATTTTGAAGCCCGTTTTTTTTAGCAAGGCAGCGATGGTCCGGCGGTCAAAAATATACATATGCCGAGGCGCATCCACGCCTGCCCAGAATTTCCCGAAGATTCTGGCATCCCAACTGCCGGCATTGGGGACACGCAGGACCAGGATGCCATCCGGCTTAAGGATGCGGTGGATCTCCATCAGGCTGGCGGCTGGGTCGGGAAGATGTTCCAGGACATCCCAAAGGGTGACAGCGTCGAAGTGCGCATCGGGAAAACCGGCTTCTTCAAGCCTGCCATTGAAAACATTTAGTCCATATTGGCTTTGGGCAATATGAGCAGCATCGTGATCGATCTCCACGCCGACCAGCTCGAAATCCGGATAACGCTGCATGCCTCTAAGAAACTGCCCGGTAGCGCATCCGATGTCCAGAAGACGCCCCTCATTCTTCACTCGCGTAACAAATCGGCGGCGCTTGTTGATGCCGTAGCTAAAAACGGCATTTTGCAGAAAGGAAGCCGAATCAACGCCGTTGTTGTAGGAATCATATTCAGGTGGATAATGATCAGCGATTTCTTCTTGGCCAGGCCGCGGATTTTGGTAGATTAAGCCACAGGATGTACATTGGACAAATGTGGCTTTTATCTCCTTTCGATCTAAGAGCAAGTCCGGAACTGTGAAGCGCTCAACGTAATCAGTCTCATTACAGAGATTACAGGTCGTACGTTCCATAACTTACCCTAACCGGGTGGTGGGGATACAGCCAACCGTCTTTCCATCCATTCACGAGCGGCCTTGCCAGGTGGGGCTGAAACTGGATGAGATCCGATCCTATTCGGCGAATTAATTGAAGCAGGGAGAATGCGAACATGAGCGGAATTTGCGGACCCCGGGAGTATACCCGATAGAAGCGATTTTGGTTCCGGCTTCTAAGGTAGCGGTGGACTTCTTTCTCCCGGGAGGCGCTCGTCGATACCTTATGCCACATTCTGGCCCTGGGCGCAGCGGCCAACTTGAATCCGGACTGCCGGGCGCGCCAGCAGAAATCCGCATCTTCGCCATACATGAACAGAGAGGTGTCCAGAAGTCCCACGGCCTCAAATACCTTGCGGTTAACCAACATGCCGCAGCCGGTGATAAAATCCACCGGCAATGCCTCTGGGCAGGAGCGCGGTTCAAGTTGTTCCCGGTATAGACTATAGGTCGCCAGGGTCCAGGGAATCAATCGATCTCCCAGGTACCATACCCGGTCCGGCTTGTCGTGATAAAAGATTAATGGACCAAAGATCGCAAACTCCGGATGATTGTTACCGACTTTTTCTAACTCCTCCAGAAAGTCCGGGGATACCGTTGTGTCGTTATTGAGCAACAGGACCCATTCAGCGCCCTTGCTCAAGGCATATTCGATACCCAGGTTATTGCCCCCGGTAAACCCCAGATTGCGGGCGCTTTTAATGATTTGCACATAGGATTTGAAGTGGGTCTCAAGCGCCTCAACAGAACCATCGGTGGAGGCATTATCGATCACGATGGCTCTTCCCGGAAGAATGCCGCTGTCAAAGAGCGACTGGATCAAAGCCAGCGTATCCTGTTTTAAATTCCAATTTACGATGACACAATAGAGCGATTGGATCAAGTCAAAACCTCAATCTTTTTGAACTTATAATTTACCAATCTCTGGTACAAAACTGGTTTATAGAGAACCTTGCGAAGGGTTTATGCCCATGCGCTGATCCGGAAATCCAACCTTCGCAAGGTTTCGCGTAATCTTGGTGAAGTTATAATTAACCTATGCGTATTCTATACCTTATTGGCCGCGAGGCCAGTTATCCGCGCAATGATGTTATTTTACGCGCATTTCAAAAATTTGGTGATGTTGAAGTCATAGCAGGGGGGGATTCCGGGTCATTAATCTGGCGGTCTGTGCGGGTTTTTCTGCGAGCGCTTCCCCGCCTGCTCGCCAGGAAATATGATCTCATCTTTGTTGGGTTCTATGGTCACCTGATCGTTCTTCCGGCGAGTTGGGTGGCTGGAGCACCGGTCCTGTTCGACGCTTTTGTTTCCAATTATGATACGCTTTGTTTCGATCGCCAGCTGTTTTCACCCAATTCGTTGATTGGGAGACTGGCTTTCTGGTTGGATATGACTGCCTGCCGAACCGCGGACCGGGTGCTGCTGGACACCCAGGCGCACCTGGATTACTTTGCGGAGACCTTCAACGTGCCCGGCGCCAAAATGAGCGCTCTGCCGGTTGGCTGCAATGAGGACCTTTTCCATCCTAAAAG
>DATCIL010000186.1:0-11096 GCA_036507795.1 Anaerolineales bacterium
GCGCCGGGAGTCGCCGGGACGCCGGGCCCGGGCGAGACGAATGAAGATACAACAGAAGGTCAGAGGCTTTTCCAGGAACTGGGCTGCGGTGGCTGCCATACCGGAGCGCCGGATGCAGAGGCGCCCCCGCTGCAGGGCATATTTGGCGAAGAAGTAAGTTTGCAGTCGGGCGAAACGGTCACGGTGGACGAAGCTTACCTGCGCGAATCGATTCTTAATCCCGAGGCAAAGATCGTGGAAGGCTACCAGCCGATCATGCCCAGCTTTCAAGGAGAGGTGAGCGAAGAGCAGCTGGCTGCCTTGATCGCTTATATTAAATCTCTGGGAAATGAATGAGGGAAAGTTGAAAAAAACTCTAATTGCTGCCAGTTTTATTTTTCTTGCAGGCCTGACCGCAGCCTGGCGGCCGGTCCAACCCCTGCATGGAGACGATCCGCCCGGCCAGGTCGATGTTGAAGAGATTACTTTCCAACAGAAGATAGGAGCCCAGATACCTCTTGACCTGAATTTTTTAGATGAGACCGCGCAACAGGTTCAGCTTAGCGACTACTTTGGGCTAAAACCGGCCATCTTATTGTTCGCCTATTATGAGTGTCCCATGCTCTGCCCTTTGGTGCTGGAAGACCTGACTCACAGCTTACAAGGTTTGAGTTTCACTGCGGGCAAAGATTTTCAAGTTATCACGGTCAGTCTGGATCCAGAGGAGACGCCCGAGTTAGCTGCAGCAAAGAAAGAGGCATACCTCAAACAATATGGGCGGGAAAGTGCAGACCACGGCTGGCATTTCTTAACGGGTAAGCCGGAAGATATCGAAGAACTGGCGCGGGTTGTTGGTCTGGAATATGCTTATGATGAAGCAGCCGATGAGTACGCCCACCCGTCTGGCCTGGTGATCCTGACTCCTCACGGGAGGGTTTCGCGCTATATTTTTGGTTTGGATTTCGCTCCGAGGGACTTGCGTCTGGGGTTGGTGGAGGCTGCAGATGGCAAGATTGGTTCAACCATCGACCAGCTTTTCCTCCTGTGTTACCGCTACGATCCAGAAACAGGAAAGTACAGTTTGTTCATCACGAATGTTCTTCGAATAGCGGCCATTGCATCTGCCCTGGCATTGTTTTCTCTGGTAGGACTGATGGTGCGACGGGAACAACACGCCCAGAAAGCGGCGGGAGGCGCAAGCGAGAAATCCCACACTGTACTGGAGAATACGGAAGGACTGATCGATTTGGATTGAATTATGGTTGATCTTCCAATATTTCCGATTGAAGCTTCCACGATTGCCATACATGTAGATTTACTCCTGACGGGTTTAGTAGCAATCAGTACGGTCTTCACCCTGATTGTGTTAGTTCTGATGGTTTACTTCGGTTTGAAATACCGTCGAGGAAAAACCGCCGACCGCAGCAACCCGCCGCTTACGAGCACCAAGATCGAGCTTGCCTGGATCTTTGGATTGATCCTGCTGAGTGTTGGGGCGTACACTTGGGCTACAGTAATTTTTTTCAATATGAACAGACCGCCAGAGGAAACGATCGATATCTCGGTGGTCGGATTGCAATGGATGTGGAAATTCCAGCATGCGGACGGGCAGAGGGAAATTAACGAGCTGCACGTCCCAGTCGGATACCCGGTACGCCTGGTCATGACCTCCCAAGACGTGATTCATAGCTTCTTCGTCCCGGCATTCCGGTTGAAGAACGATGTAATTCCCGGCCGGTACACAGAATTGTGGTTCGAGGCGACCAAGACGGGCGAATTCCACCTTTTCTGTGCTGAATACTGCGGTACGAACCATGCGGAAATGATCGGTAAGATCATCGTAATGGACCCCAGAGCATATCAGGAATGGCTCGGAGGACAACCAGGTGGGGTGAGCATGGTGCAGGCTGGCGAAGAACTTTTTACGGAGCTGGGCTGCAGCAGCTGCCACGTAGCCGGAGCAGGGGTGCGCGCGCCAACGCTGGCTGGAATGTTTGGATCGGAGGTGAGGCTGGCGAGCGGCGAAACGGTCGTCGCGGATGAAGCATACATCCGGGAATCTATTCTCTTTCCCCAGGAAAAGATCGTCACCGGTTATGACCCGATCATGCCCAGCTACCAGGGAAGAGTAAGTGAAGAACAGATCATGCAGCTGATCGCATACATCCGATCGTTAAGCGGGGAAACAGGACCAGAGGGAGGCGAGGATGAAAACCAATAAATTGATTGCTAACCTGGAGTCCATAGAATGAGCACAATTGCCCTGGATCGTTACCGCCAGAACTATTTGAATATCAGCTACACGGCAAAATCCTGGCTGCTTTCCACCGATCACAAGCGAATCGGCATCCTTTACATGATCTCAATCACCCTGTTTTTTTTCCTGGGTGGAATTGCCGCCGTGCTGTTCCGGTTAGAGCTGCTCACTCCGCAGGCAGATCTGGTAAAGGCTGAAACTTACAACAAATTGTTTACGCTCCACGGCGTGATCATGGTTTGGTTTTTCCTGATCCCATCCATTCCAAGTGTTTTGGGTAACTTCCTGATACCGCTGATGATCGGTGCCAGGGAGGTGGCATTCCCGCGGCTCAATCTGGTGAGCTGGTACCTTTTTATGTTGGGAGGTCTGTTCACTTTTGTCGTTCTAATTACGGGAGGGGTAGATACCGGTTGGACCTTCTATACTCCCTACAGCAGCTCCTTCAGCAATTCGGCAGTCGTTGCAACGATTATTGGCGTGTTCATAACCGGTTTCTCGTCCATTTTTACCGGCTTAAATTTTATTGTGACGATTCATAAATTGCGGGCCCCAGGTATGAAATGGTCTCGCTTACCGTTGTTTATCTGGTCTCACTATGCAACCAGCCTGATTCTGGTATTAGCGACGCCAGTACTGGCGATCACATTGGGATTAATCGCTATCGAAAGAGTATTCGGCGTCGGGATATTCGACCCCGCGCTGGGAGGGGATCCGGTGCTTTTTGAACATTTCTTCTGGTTCTACTCTCACCCGGCAGTCTACATCATGATCCTGCCGGGCATGGGAGTCACCAGTGAAATCATCGCAGCATTCACACGACGCCGAATTTTCGGCTACACGTTTGTCGCAATGGCAAGCCTTGCCATTGCCATCATCGGTTTTCTGGTTTGGGGTCACCATATTTTTGTGGGAGGACAATCGGCGTACGCGAGCGCGGTATTCTCCGGCCTGAGTTATATGGTTGCCATTCCATCGGCGGTCAAGGTTTTTAATTGGACGGCCACCCTGTACAAAGGTTCAATTTCCTTCGATACCCCCATGCTGTACGCCCTGGGTTTTATCTGGTTGTTCACAATAGGCGGGTTAACCGGATTATTCGTGGCATCCCTGGCGATCGACGTGCATGTGCACGATACCTACTTCGTAATCGCGCATTTTCATTACATCATGGTCGGGGCGTCTGTAATGGCTTATCTGGGAGGGATTCATTATTGGTGGCCAAAGCTAAGTGGGCGAATGTACCCGGAAGGCTGGGGTAGGGCAGCTGCGCTGCTGATCTTCTTCGGTTTCAATCTGACCTTTTTTCCACAGTTTCTTCTGGGTTACATGGGGATGCCAAGACGATATCACGTTTATGCTGAGGAGTTTCAAGTGCTAAACGTAATGTCCACCGCCGGAGCCTCGATATTAGCGGTTGGCTATCTCCTGCCGCTGGCCTATCTGTTGTGGTCCTTGCGAACCGGCTCCATCGCTATCGCGAGTCCCTGGGGGGCGAGCGGCCTGGAATGGCAGACCGGATCGCCACCTCCCATGGAGAACTTTGAGGAGATCCCGATTGTGACCGAGGAAGCCTATACCTACAGGCCGGAGAGCAGCTAACGATGGCTGAAGCGCGCGCACCGACATTGGATAGACCGGAATTACCGGAATTGGATCAGGAAAGCATCAGCCTGGGAATGTGGATTTTTTTGGCAAGCGAGGTGATGTTTTTTGGAGCGCTGTTTGCCGCGTATATTATTTACCGGAATGCTTATCCGCAAGTTTTCGCTGAGGCCAGCCGCCATTTGAATGTGTGGATTGGCGGTGTAAATACCGGGTTGCTCCTGACGAGCAGCTTAACGGTGGCTCTGGCGGTTAACGCGGCACAACTCGGCAAGCGAAAATTGCTGATCGCATTTTTGCTTCTGACAATTGTTTTGGGCCTCATTTTCCTCGGATTAAAAGGCCTGGAGTACAGCCAGGAATTTGAAGAGAATCTATTTCCGGGGAGAAACTTCATTTATCCCGGACCGGAGCCCGAAAAAGCGCGCCTCTTCTTCAGTCTCTATTTCACCATGACCGGCCTTCATGCTCTGCATATGCTGGCTGGTTTATTGACTTTTTCCATCATTGTCCTCTTGGCGTGGCGCAAGAAAATCACCCAGGAAAACTACATCTCTGTTGAGTTAGCCGGACTATTCTGGCACTTTGTGGACATTGTATGGATTTTCCTTTTCCCCCTGCTTTACCTGATTGGTAGGACTTGATGAGTTCCCATATCACTCCCAGAAGAACATACATTTTCGTTTATCTGGCGCTGTTGATCCTGCTGGGCGGGACCATCGGTGTCGCTTATGTGGACCTGGGGATATGGAACACCGTTGCAGCAATAACGATTGCTGTGGTCAAAGCGCTTTTGGTCGTCTTGTTTTTTATGCACGTCAAATACAGCAGCAATTTAACGCGCGTTTATGTACTGGCAGGATTCTTATGGCTGGCATTGTTGATTGGCCTGACCCTGACGGACTATCTAACACGGACAAGTGGGTTTTAATCATCTTCCTTCGATCCACAAGTTGGCGAGCACGGCCGTTTAAGGGGCCGGTAGCTTGATGCCTGGATCAAGTTCTAATGTTTTGCTCGAATCAGCGCAAACAACCAATCCGGTCGTTCAAATCTGCGATCACTCGATCCCTTTCATTAGAGGGAGTCGTCTGACTAGCGATTTGTTCCCAGAGCGGGCAGAGGGTGTGTTTCATTCCATTGGTTAACTGATTGGCTCGAATGGTCAATATTTGAGCTTGCTCCCAATCCCCTCGATGAGCGAATGATTCCATAAAAGGTAGCAGCTCGACACCATTGCTGGGGCGCAGGCTTTCTTTCTCCGCGGTTGTCCAGAGCTCGACGACCTGATCCCAATCTTCAAACTGGCGAGCCAGGCTGGCTTTCTGGAAAAAGTAACACCAGTCCGTCTCGGGCAGAGGCACAAAGATGTCCGCAGGCATGCGATGACCAGGGGCAGAGGTGCGTTCTATGCGCTCAAGATTTGAGAGCGCAGCAGCTTGTTGAAGGACGGGCGGCAGGACCCGGAGGGTCGCATCTTCAGGCTGCAAAACCCACAGACACTGGTTCTCCTCGGGGCGATAATAGATCACCAGGCTGTCCAGACTGTTGCCCTGAAAGCGGCCGAAATTAATGGAATACTCAAAGGGACGCCCCGCCATTAAGTCCTCAATCTGGTAGCCAAACCTTCTCAGGATGCTATAGAACCAATAGTTGAGCTGCAGGGATTGGTCCCGTTTCGGGTATAAATTGCCCAGGGCAAAAGATGTCGGATACTCTCCCATGTACGGAAATATTTCTTCGTCGGAAAGGATTGTAGTGTGCTCCTTAATGAAAGGGGCGCGCCAGTAGAGCTGTTGGTAGAAGTGGGTTTGTTTTGACCACGACCAGCGGTAATCATTGGTGTAAAGGATGTGCCAGCTGGTGGAAAAAACGACCAGTCCTACCAATGTCAGGGTCCGAAAATACCGATCTCTAACCAGTTTTTCCAACAGTGCAACGACCACCAGGCTGGCTCCGACCATAGAGGCCATGCCGAGCCGGCCGCTCCACAGGGGATTATCTTGAGAAACACTTTGGTCGGTTAGCCATGCAGGAATGGGACCGAGCACGGTTATGGCGAGTCCAATTGCCAGCGCCGACCGGTGCCAGGACGGATTCGCTTCGGAAGAATTTTCCTTGGCTTCCTTTAGATGCCGGAGATAGTAAATCAGGCCTATAGAGAAAAGGATGGCGATGATGAGGATTTTGATGTTGGCGGGCTGGGTGAGGTTAAAAAGATCGGGCGTAAATACATTGCCCCAGACAGTGACAAGGATAAAGAGTGTGTCCTGTAATATGTTTTGGAGGAGCTTTGTGCCTGTTGAGAAGGGGGTCCTAAAAAGGTCGAAGAGCACAGTGGGGATGTTGCGTTCATAGCCTGGTTCCGGTGAAGGGATCAGGTAAATCCGGTAAACCATGAAGGCCAGGAACACCAGGATATAAGGGCTCCACAGTCTCAAAGTCTTAAGCAGCCTTTGGCGATTCGCCGGTGTATCTCCGGAAACCAGCAACCAGATGATCAAAGGGCGGATGAGCTCCACGCCGGAATAATATTCGATGAAGGCCAGGTGCAACCCGCTGGTAACAAGCGCCAGGGCCACAAAAGCCCAATGCGCGCGCGGGTTGCGAAGCGATTTCACCATGGCCCAAATGGAAATCGAGAACAGCAGATAACCGACCCAATGAACCGTGTACGCGACGGAAAGCGGCTGGAGCTTAAAGAGTGGGTAAACTGCAAAGAGCAAAGCGGCCCAGGCTACCGGGCGTTTATGGTCGGGCCAGATATCCTTAAGATAGAGCCACGTGAAGAGGACGGTCAGATATCTAAGGATCAGGGTTGAAATATGCCAGTGCAAGGGAGTAAATCCCAAAAAGGAAAAGCCGGCAATGTAGAGCATTGCAGCCAGCGGGCGACCGTCGTACAGGAACATATCCCACATGCGAGATAAGCCCAAGGAGTGCGCAAAGTAGACGTGGTGCCAATCGTCCTGGTAGAAGCCCAGCTGGTTGATGAGCAACCCAAAAGAGACGAACAATGTTCCCAGCAGCACCAAGGGGATGGTTCTGATGGAGAAATTAATATCTATACCCTGGATCGATTTTGTTAATGACTCGATGCGAGCGACCATTTGGAATACAAGTTAATCTAATCCGGACCAAGATTTTAGATCAGGGCAGGCGAGCACCTTGATATTCGCTCTCAAGTGTGTAGCCTGGATGAAATTCTCTGCGATTATAAGGCTAAATTGTCTAATGATTAAGATCATTTGGATCTGGACTGCTTAGTGCTCCCAGATGGATGGTTCTGTCAAATCTGTAAGCTGTGAGCGAAAGCAAATGGTACAAATTTCCTACTTCTAAAACTTTAGGCCATAAATAGCGTGTGCTACAATTTATCTTGGCATTCAACAGAACAATTCAATGAAAAGATTCCTTCTCGTAATTTTCAGCATACTCGCCATTTTTGGCGCCCTGGCAGCGGCGGGCTGTGGATCTACTCCTCCTTTCGTTGATACAAATGGAGCGAGGTCCACCCCAGCGCCAAACACGCAGGCAGCATCGACTCCTGGGGACAGTAACGAGCCGCGAATCCCAAGCCCCACAGCCGAACCAACTCCAGAGAATGCCACGACTGAACTCTCACCCACAGAAGCGGCTGAAAATGCGCCGGCGACCATTGAATCTTGCGTCCAAGAGGCATGCACGGATAAGGGCCTTTTCTTGTTTGATGTCCCGATTGGAACGGGAGGTCGCCGGAGCATTGACCATACCTCACGCTTTGGAACTTACCGGAAGAGCACCGAGGCGGTTCGGGGAGCCTATTTCCTGAATTCAAGCGGCACCCCGGTTCTGGCTGCAGCTGAAGGCGTGGTGGTCGTAGCAGGAGATGACATGCAGATACCGTACGGGCGGTACCGGGGGGCGTATGGAAATCTGGTTCTCCTGGAGCACGATTTTCCCGGCGTCTCCGTACCGCTCTATACTTTGTACGGACATCTGTCTCAAGTTTCCGTCCAGGTAGATGACCACGTGCAGGTGGGAGATGAAATTGGGTTAGTGGGGATGAGTGGAGATATCTCTGGCAGCACGCTTTATTTTGAGATCAGGTATGGCGAAAATAATTACCTGGCGGCGCGCAATCCTGAACTCTGGTTGAAGCCGCTCGCGAATGAAGCGGGCCAGTCCACAGGGGTCTTGGCCGGCCGGATTGTTGATTCGGACGGCAATTACCTGACCATTCAGAACATTATTTTGGAGCAGCTTGCCGGGCCAGGACAGCCGGCAATCGACCAGTTTTATTTGAGAACTTATTCCGGGGAGAGCCTGATGGGGCTCGAACCCTGGGAGGAGAATTTCGCCGCAGGGGGTTTGCCAGCCGGCGAATACCAGATATCCTTTTTGATGGATGGGATGCAGCAGCGGGTCGTGGAAGTATTCCCGGATCAAGTCACCTTTGTAACGTTTGAAATTGAATAATTGGAGCGCCGGAATATCGGTTAAAATTTGACGCCCTTTAGCTATTTGAGAGAAAGGTCAGTCAATGATATCCAATTCCCTGACAAGGTTAGTACTCCTCGTTTCGGTTTTCATGGCTGGATGTAGCTGGCAGCTGCCTCTATTGCCGGTTTCCCTGCGGGCCAGGCCAACGGGGACACCTACATCGGTTCCAACTGCTACAGCCTCCCCGAACGCCACGCCCACCGCTACGAACACGGTCATGCCGACCGCTACGGCCACGGTAGCGCCTACGGCAACGCCAACTCAAATGACAAGCCTCACGCCAGGCAGTTCGCCTACATTCACGATCACCTTGACCCCGACGTTTAACTTCCCAGACGCGGAAATCATGATGCAGGCGAACTGCCGGTACGGGCCAGGTCAGGCTTATCTGTACGCGCACGGCATGTATCAAGGCGACCGGGCCGCGATCCATGGCCGGAATTATTCCGGAAATTGGCTATGGATAAAACCAGAAAACCTGGACTGGCATTGCTGGGCTTCTGCCTCGGTAATGGAAATTAGCGGAGATATTTTTACCGTAGTGGTTGTGCAGCGCAAATTACCGCAGTCTACCCTATATGACCCGCCAACGGATGTTGAGGCCGCTCGCCAGGGTGATCAAGTGGTGGTTAGCTGGGAGCCGGTCTGGATGACAGAAGACGATGACCGTGGTTATCTTATCGAGGCGAACATTTGCCAGAACGGCCAGCTGGTGCCGGTTGCCCTGCGTACGGATGGAAACTCATCCGAATTTATCGATGAGGGCGGCTGCTCCGCAAAATCCAGCGGTCTGCTCTACACGGTTGAAAAGCATGGTTATACGGAACCGGTACCCATACCATGGCCCTGACAAGTTTCATTTATAATTGGGGGAACTCCCATGACATGCGAAACGGAATCTGATAACCAAACCGTAAGCCTTACGTCCTTAACAGTTTGACAAGATCAATCCAAAGGAGCGAAAAATGCAATACGATATGGTTTTTGAAGGTGGTGGGGCTAAAGGGATGCTCTTCGTCGGTGCGCTGCAGGAGGTGGAAGCCAGGGGGTATGTGCCTGTTCGACTGCTGGGCGCGTCCGCCGGAGCGATCATGGCGACTTTCCTGGCAGCCGGCTACCTTGCGGACGAGATGGCGGAGGCGCTCAACGAGACGGATGAAGAAGATCGCCCGGTTTTCCTTGGGTTTTTGGAAACCCCTGCCGCGCTGACCCAGGAAGAAATCCAGCACAGTGCAATCCGGGATCTGCTGCGAGAGGTGAACTTGAAATTCATTCCGGATTTCGCCGAGGGGAAACTGGATGATGCGATTGCGACCGCCCTGGCAACGTCATCCATCACCAGCCGGATTTTCTCCTTCGTTGAACGCGGCGGATTCTATGCTGCGGAAAGCTTCCTGGCATGGCTAATCACCAAGCTCAATTCCGGAACCTATTCCCTGGATCGCGGCACCCATCCAAAAGGAGAGCCGCGCAATTTCGGACGGATGAACCTGGCAGAGTTCTTCGAGGCTACCGGGACCGACTTATCCCTGATCGCTTCGGATACGACGGATGCCCAGATGCTCATTTTGAACCACCGCACGGCGCCCCGATGCCCGGTGATTTCGGCAGTGCGCATGTCGATGAACTTTCCACTTCTTTGGCATGAGGTGCTCTGGCAGCCGGAGTGGGGGCCCTATCGCGATATGGATATTTCGGGCCATTCCATTGTCGATGGTGGCATGCTTTCGAACTTTCCCATCGAACTCTTTCTGTCCGATCAGCCCTATGTAACCGCCGTTATGGGCGAGAAGAGGACCGGTCCGTTAAATGTTATGGGATTTCTCATCGACGAGGCCGCCGATGTGCCCGGCGCGCCCGCGGTGGCGGCGGAAAAGAAGGGGTTTGATTTTTCTCAATTGCGAACCATCGACCGGGTAACCAAGCTGATCAATACGATGACGCAGGCGCATGACAAGATTGTTATTGACGCCTTCGAGAAGTTCGTCGTGCGGCTGCCGGCAAAGGGGTACGGCACAATTGAATTCGGCATGACCCCGGAGCGGCGCGCCGCCCTGGTAGGCGCCGGCCGGCAGTTTACGGCAGAGTACCTGGACCGCATGGAAAGCCGGGCTGAGGTCAGCTTCGGAGTGGACCCGGCCGAGACCCGCGATTTAGTGAACAAGGCCGACAGGGTGGCGGCCAAGATCCTTTCCCGCTAATGGATTCCGACCGCACCTTTTTCCAAAATGGCGAAATATTTTTTTTGTACTCCTGCTCACTGGTCGGGAGTATGGAAAAAAGGAGCTGATAGCGGAGATTGAGCTCAGCAAGCACCGGACTGAGGCGGATTATCTCGCGTCCCGGCTGGACATCCCTTCGATAAATAAGTAAGACATCTACATCGGATTCTGAATTCTGATCACCGCGTGCCTGAGAACCGTAAACCAAAATAACTGGGGAGTCCTCTCCATATTGATCTCTCAGGGCTGACTCCAGTTTCTGGAGTGCGGCGCGCACGACATGTCCGGACTGATGTTTCCTACCGCTTTTGCTACTCATACCAATAATTATAAAGGATATTAGCTCATCCTTCCCACCCAGCCGGCCGTGATGCTGCTGGGGAGCCTGCGGGCGGGCGAGTTGGCGTTGGGAAAAGTTGTTCTATCCGACCAATTTGCTTGGCTCTTCGATAGCTCCCAGCATACGCAAATCCTCCTTCTTCGCCTCGGTCAAACCGCGGATTCCACTGATGTTGAGTCGCTCGTATGGCCGATCTTGCCGCAGGGTTTGC
>DATCIL010000187.1:0-1425 GCA_036507795.1 Anaerolineales bacterium
TTGGTGCGTGAGGCCAGAAACGCCACACGGGCGGCCTTGGCCTTGGCGGCGTCGTCGGCCGGCACGATCCCGAGCACCTTTTTCTGGTTGGGCCAGATCAATACCCACACGTTGAAGAGCATGATCGTACCGAGCCAGGCACCGATTCCGATGGCGGCGGCCGGTCCCTTGAGCAGGAAGGCATTGCCGATGCCGACGCCGCTCCGTTCCAGATAATAGGCGCCCATGATCCACGTCACGAGAGCGGCCCAGCGAAACCACAACAGGGCCAACGGCGCGATGTGTTTGGTGATACCGGCAGCGGTGTTATCGGCCTTGGCCTTGGGCATGGCGACGGCCTGGACGAAATTGAAGTAATAAAGAAGTCCAATCCAGATAATGCCGGCAAGAATATGCAGCCAGCGAACAATGATGAGTTCCATATAATATACCCCCGTGAAAGTTTCGTTGTGCTGGCGGTCAGGCTGCGGTCTTGACCAGGAAATTGACGAGAAAGAAATACAAAATCACGGTCAGGATCAGACCTGTAATGATTGTTCCGGCGATCGAATCCAGCGGAGTTTTCATGGTTATTTCCTCTCTGAAAGAATGCCAAAAGGTTGACTGCTTTTGTGGGTCGCTAGGGTAATGTAGGTATTATTCGATTTCAACTGCATCGTTACGTTCACGCGCTGTGGATGTAATGTTCCAGTTGCTGGATGGTGAATTCCTTGTCAGAAATAATCTGTTTCACCAGGTCGCCGATCGAAACAATTCCCATAAGTTTCCCGCCATCCGTAACCGGGAGATGACGCACGCGGCTTTCCGTGAGCAACGCCAGGCACTCATCGACCGTGGTTTCCGGGCTGACACACAGTACATCAGGAGTCATGATCTCGCGGATAAGCGTATTTTTCGACGATTTGCCCTTGAGAATGACCTTGCGGGCGTAGTCACGTTCGGAGAGAATTCCCACGAGCTGTCCGTTTTCGATAACCAGCAGCGCGCCAATATTGTTTTCAGACATGCGCTCGACCGCCGAGTAAACCGAGTCGTTCGGTGAAATGGATAGGATATTGCGTCCCTTGATGTCCAACAATTGTTTTACCGTGGTCATTTTTGCCTCCTTGCCTTGTCGCCAGCATTCCCGTTAGCCTACTCTTACCGCCCGGCAGGCACAAAAAAATTTTATACCCGGGACACGGTTGTCAGCGCGAAACCCGATTTGTCAGCGTTACTGAGGGGGGTGGCCTGATTCGACTTGAGGTGTTTCGCCTGGCTGATTAACATCATCCCGCGCCAACAAGCTTCCACCCGGATACCCGCCAGCTAAATTTATGTTGCAGCGTGCCCTGCGTTATATCCTGATCCCGATTTCTTCCCTGTCCGACAGGGTGGGGAACGGGTTCTACATCGGATTGGCCATCGTCATGAGTATCGTCGCAC
>DATCIL010000188.1:0-2778 GCA_036507795.1 Anaerolineales bacterium
GAAGGCAGCGCACTCGTTAATGGATATCCCCTAAGCGAGGATACCGCCATAAGAGCCTCGATAGGCCTCGTCACCAGCGATGAACGCAGCTTTTACTGGCGGCTCAGCGGAAGACAAAACCTCGAGTTCTTCGCAACATTGCATAACCTTGGGCGAAGAACGATCAAAAACCGGGTGGAAGAGGTCCTAGAAATAGCTGGCCTGCGATCGGTTGCCGGTAAGCGCTTCTTGACCTATTCTACGGGTATGCGCCAGCGCCTATCCATTGCCCGCGCATTATTGAACCGACCCCAGATTCTCTTTCTTGATGAACCCACCAAAGGTCTGGATCCCCCTGGCATTCAGGCGTTGCACAAGTTGATTCGACAGGATCTGACCAGAAGTCAGGGGATAACGATTTTCCTTACCTCCCACTGGCTCCAGGAAGTTGAGCAATTATGTGACCGGATAGCGATTATGGACCAGGGCCGCATCCGGGCCTGCGGTTCCATGACCGAACTAAGGAAAGAGATCGGCCTGGGAGAACGCTACTACCTGCAAGTCCGCGGATACCAACAAAATATTCAAGAGCAAATCCAGGCGCAGGTTACTGAATTCTTTGCGAGCCCTCAAGAGGGGGAAGATGCCCGGATAGAATTTGAACTGCCGGAGAGACCAGACGGTCTTACCAGAGTACTGGACATCCTGCGAGATTCGGGAGCGGTTGTTTCGAATATCACCACCGAACCGGTCTCCCTTGAAAGGATCTTTTCCCGCCTAACCAGTAGTTATCCGCCCAATCCTCTCACGCTTAAATCCGCCGAGCGTGAGATAAGCGATGGTTCAAAACGTTCCACCGCCCCGATTTCCCGCAATGCCGGTGAGAAACCCTCGCCCCCCGGGCCATCTTACCTGCAGTGGTTCCTCCAGCAGATGTACATCGCCTGGGCTTTTCTGAAGCGCGACGTGCGGGAAGAGGCCAGCTACCGCTTGGCGTTTATCCTGCAATTCTTAAACATCTTCTTCACCGTTGGGTTATTCTATTTTATCGCCAGGCTTTTGGGAGATGCAGCCACGCCTCACCTCGAGCCCTACGGAGGGGATTATTTCGCCTTCGTCTTGATCGGCATCGCTTTTGCCGGATATTTTGGAGTGGGGCTGTCCAGCTTCTCGTCCAGCCTGCGCCAGGCTCAAACCACCGGTACTTTGGAAGCCATGCTAACGACGCCGACAGGACTATCTACAGTCATCCTCTCCTCCTCGCTCTGGAGCTACCTGATAACCACTGCTCGAGTAGTGATTTACCTGCTCGTCGGTGTGGTCCTCCTGGGAGTACACCTCGAGGCGAGCAGCTATTTGGGCGCACTCATCATCCTTTTGTTGACCGTGATCAGCTTCAGCAGCCTGGGTATCCTGGCGGCCAGCTTCATCATGGTGCTCAAACGGGGAGATCCGATCACCTGGCTGTTCAACGCCACGTCCAGCATTCTGGGAGGCGTTTATTATCCGGTGACCATACTCCCGGGATGGATGCAGTTCTTCGCCTCGCTAATCCCGGTAACCTATGCCTTAAGAGCCATGCGCCTGGCGCTGCTTCAGGGCGCGCCACTTAGAGAACTATTTTCCGATATTCTCGTTTTAGTGATATTCAGCCTGGTGCTGTTACCAGCCAGCCTGCTGGCTTTCCGTTACGCGGTGCGCCGGGCGAAAGCGGACGGCAGCTTATCTCATTTCTGAGGCTGCTTTAACCGCATGGCCGGATCGCCAAACAGCAGGAAGGTTTGCAATACATCCTGCGCGCCCCCCAGGCTTTCCGGAATCTGTCTGCGAGCCTCTAACAGTACATCACCGATTGGCCGGCCCGGTTCGGCGAGGTAAGCATCGACAAACGCGTTGCTCAGGAAACTTTGGTCGGTTGCCAGGGTTAAACTGGTGGGCGCCAAAACCGCCACGGCTCCGGCGCGCGGCTGCCACAGCAAAGTCTCAGCCAGGGAGTCGATCTCGGGGTGCGTAAACAGCCCGGTAAGGCACGTCATGTTGAGGAAGACCGGATAGCTCCCTTGATTTGACAAAGCGCTCACATCGTCTACTGCAAAAAGACGATCCTTGCCCCACATGCTAATGCTGCCGTGACCAAAATAGGCCACCAAGGAGCTGCCAGCATTAATCCGCTGGGTGATTTCGAGATTCGCGCCGATAGTCCCGGCCTCCGGACTGATCAGCACCTTGTGAAAGCCTTCGGGAAATCGATCCAGGAAGCCCTGGGCATCCCGCTCGAAGGTGCGCTCCTGCCCATCTGCAACCGCCAGAATCGGCGCGTTCCGATCCGCATTAGGAGCAGTCTGCTCGTAATCAAGCAGCTTTTCCACCCATACCTGAACCTGCTGCGGCGTTTCTGCGGGGATCCGGCCGACGGCGATATCCGGCCAGGCATCGTCGTCCAGCTGGGCGAAGAGCACGTCGCTGGCTGTCTCACCGCCATATCTCGTATTGACCAGAAATGCCGGCAAACGATTTGCTTCATTGCTGCCAAGATAGCCCTTGGGGTCATACGTCCAGTCTCCAGCCAGCAGCACGTAAGCCGGCGCGATTTTCCAATTATTTCTGGCATACCGCAAGAAGTCTCGAACGGCATCCGGTCCCGGAATTCCACTATTAAACTGGTCATAGACGGCCTCAACAGGCACGGCGAGGGGCTTGTAGCCCTGGCTTTCCCGATGAGCGAGCAGCGGCTGCAGCGCTTCCAGCAAATCCCGGGGACCGATAGCAATATAATCCGCCTCCAGATCCGAATCGACG
>DATCIL010000189.1:0-7495 GCA_036507795.1 Anaerolineales bacterium
ATTTAAGGCCTTATTTGACTTGATCGCGCCGGACTCTAACTCCTATCCATCAGTAGCAGGATAATCAGCAAGACCTCGACTGCCTTGGTACCGTAACCAAGCAAATTGCGCTCGCCCACGAAAACCCAGGCCAGGATGGTCACCGCGGCGTATCCGATAAACACCCAGCGGACGAGATTTCGATTGTTCTGGGCCACGGGGATGGGTAAAAAGTACAGGGCCAACAATCCAAGATAACCCAACCCATTGAGGGCAAAGAGAGCATCCACACCTCCAAGATTTAGAACCACCAGGTGGACCATAGCGGTGGCCAGGGCCAGAAGGATGATACCAATTTTTGCCGGTTGCGCGCTGGCCTGATTGGAATTGATCTGATTTGCTTCCATTTCTCATTCTCCTTTCTTAGTCGAGTTGTTTGATCACACCGCTGACGGCGAGCCAGTCGCGGGCAAAGCCCAGCAAAAAAGGAACAGCAAAAAGGCTGGCTGCCAGGTGAGTGCCGGGTGGCGAGAAAAGCGGCCACAACACGACTGCCAGAAAGCCCATCTGTGCGCCGGCGACGGCGCGGCGGCTGGCGCTGGGAGCGAGTTCATAGACTGGTTTTCCCAAGCGCCGGCGCAGCCAGATTCCGGCGACAAACAAGATCCGGGCCAGGCCAACCAACAGGTACCAGGCTGGCACCTGGCCATAAGATACGGCTAACAGGGCGGCGACGAGCACACCCAGGCCATCCAGCTTTAAGTCGAGCATTTCGCCCAGACGCGTGCTGTGCTGAGTGATGCGAGCGAGATAACCGTCAAGCAGGTCAGCAATAGTGGCCAGAGTATAAAGGATGCCAGGCAGCCAGGCTAACCCGCCTTCCGGGCGAGGGGAAGCGAAGAAGCCCAATAGAAACGCAATCATCGCGCCGCGGAAGAGGCTGAGCGTGTTGCCAGCGCCGAGGGTTGAAAGAAGCTCTCGCTGCCCGGCCGGATGATTTTCGGCAAGACTGGACCACAGTATATACAACAGGTAAGCGATTCCAATCACAGAAAACACCAGCCAGCGGACAGCGTATTGAGACTCCCACGCATTCTGCAGGTAATAAGAACCGGCCAACAGGCTTGCGGCGCTAAGCATGGCGGCGGCTACCCACTGTTTGCGGAGGTTGTAGAGGGCAGACGGTTGCACAACTTCTTGAGAGGTCATTGGGTTAAAAGATTACGTTTTTGTCGATCACTTTGTGTAATATTACGGATAATTTTAATATTTGGATTTTACCCCTCTTTTTTCCCCCAATATGGTGACAATCAGAGATCCCTACTGGAAAACTGGCGCATGGCAAGGACCAGGGCAACGATGGCATATAGCAAAGCGTACCAGATCATGGCGGCGCTCGGGACGGTGGGCGCCGAGAAGGGTGAGAAGCCAAGAGCGCGCACCAGAGGAGACTGCATCTCGAAGGCGGCGCGCTTCCAAAGAGCTTCGCTGGGAATAATCAGGCTGGAGATGATGCCAATATTGACGGCGGTCTGGTTTTCCATAAATGAGCCGATTTGCTCGATCCAGCCGCCCAGGAAGGCAATCCCGTACAGGCCAAAGACCATCACACCGTTCGCTAATGTCGACAGGGTGGTGCCGCCAAAAAGGGAAACGCTCAGCAGCAACAAGGCGTTGAGCCAGACAAAGGATAGTCCCCGGAAATAGTTGGGAGCGGTGTAGCCTGAAATCAGATAGACAATCACGATCACACCACCCGCCATAAACAGCAAGTACAGGGAAAGCATAGCGGCATGACCTAACCATTTCCCGAGAACGATCTCCCAACGCCGTAGAGGCTTGGCCACCAGGGTGTGGATCGTTCCGGAAGCAACTTCTCCCGAGATCGTGACCACGGAGGTCAGCACGGTCATCATGACTGTCAAAAAATTGACGACGTACATGCCGGCCATAAACAGGAAATTGCGGATCTCGTTGCGCTCCAATAAGCCAGGGCCGCTCGAGGACCGGGAAAATTCTTGATTGACGTAGTAAAAACCGATGGCGTAGATCAGCAAGAAGACAATGCCCAACAACAGCGCCGCGAGCAAGATTTTGCGCCGGGCAGCTTCGTGAAATGTTAACCTGGCAATGATCAGGGCTGCCATCACAGGCCTCCATCCGTGCCGACGACCTGGATGAAAAGATCCTCCAGGGAGATGTGGTGGGGATTGATGGCGTAGACATCAACGCCCTGCTGAACCAGGTAACGATTTACCTCCGGCAGATCGCGCTCGCTCTGCAGGGTCAAGGAGAGGTGTTCGCCATCGGCGCGAGCATCGCGGCTCCAACGGGACAGACCGGAAACCACCTCCGGGCGCAGATTGCGAGCCCGCACTGCGACGCTGAGCTCGCCTTCCACCAGGGTCTGCAGCGGGCTGATCTGAACCACTTCTCCGTGCTTGATGAACGCCACCCGGTCACAGGTGATCTCCACCTCGCTGAGCAGGTGGGAGTTGAGGAATACGGTGGTGCCCTCCTGGCGCAGCTGGCGGATGATGTCGCGCACGAGACGGCGACCCACCGGGTCGAGACCGGAAGTCGGTTCGTCCAGGATGACCAGTTTCGGTTTATTAAGGAGAGCCTGCGCCAGGCCGATGCGCTGGAGCATTCCTTTGGAGAAAGCGGCGAGTTTCTTGCTGGTGTGCGGTGTTAGACCGACCAGGTCCAATAGCTCCGGTACACGCCGCCGGATAACGTCCCGGGGCATGCGATATAGGTTGGCGTGCAGAGTGAGGAATTCACTGGCGGTCAACCAGTCGTGGAAGCGAAAATGTTCCGGCAGGAAGCCGGTTTCGGCGCGGATGCGATGGTCGCTCAGCGGAGCGCCGAACAAGCGCCCCTCGCCGCTTGTAGGCGTTACCAGCCCGAGCAGCATCTTCACGGCGGTGGTTTTCCCGGCGCCGTTGGGACCCAAGAATCCAAAAACCTCCCCGCACTCGACGGTGAGGCTCAGGTTCGCCACGGCGACTTTATCGCCGAAGATCTTGCGCAGGTCATGGGTTTCGATGGCGGGGGGCATGGATGGATGGAGTCCGTGATCCTTGGCTCGGAATGCGTAATTCGTGAAGCGTAAAACGTGAAACGTGAGATCAAGTCACGTTTCACGTCTCACGCTTCAGTTAACAATTTTACTTTATTTAATCGAGTTAGCAATTGTCAATGCTTCTGAGCCGTCGCCTTGACCGGTGAGGGCGTAGAGGATATCGTTTTTCACCCAAATTAAGAGATATTGTCCGGCATGGTTATCGAAATTCTGCAGGATCAGAGTGCCCTTGACGCCATCCACCGAGACCTCTTCGAAGTTGGTGCCGTAGCGTGGAATAGGAATCACCAGGGTCGTAGTCCAATCAACCGTTTGGCTGAACTGAGCCGCCTCTTCCGGGCTCATGCCCATGACCTGGAGAAAAGCTTCTCCGACTTCAGCAATGTCCAGGCCAGGAGGCGCTGATATCGTTGGACTGGGCATCTGCACGAGGGTGATACAGTCTGGCATGCGGGGGCGCGGGTCATCCGGGTCAATACCTGATTCCCGGGCTGCCTCCGAATCGAAGTGGCAATCGCCGTAGCCGGCGGTGACTGAGGCCGGCAGCTCCATTTCCACGGTAGCGCCATCAAGGCTGGAGGGCAGCTGAATATCTTCCTGCCCGATTTCGTTCAGAAGAGCCTGCACCAATGGCAGGTCAATTTCAAAAGACGCCCGTGCACCGGGTTGGACCATGAGCTGCGGCTGGTCCTCCAAGGCGCTCGGCAGGCGCACGGGGATGCCGGCCAGGCCGCCGGCTTCCTCAGCATTGGAAACCTCCGCTGGATCGCCGAGCTCTTCCAACTGGACGTTCTTGGCGATCAGCTGCTCAAATTGGGAGGATGAGCCGAGCTGTTCGGGCAGATCCCCAGGATTGACCTGGACGACCGTAAACTGTTCGACGCGGAACAAGCCCAGGAAGCTGTTGGCGATGGCGCGCACGCCGGGGAATGCCAGAGCAATCCCCAGGATGGCGATTACCCCGAGGGCTGCCCAGACGAGCCGGTACTGGTGAGAAAACAGTTTTTGCAACATGGATTGCTGCTCCTTTCGTGTGATGTGCTCCCGAAAATGCTGGTAAGCGCTTGAGGAGGGAAGGCGCGCTTTAAGTGGTGAGGGGTCCAGGGATGCCATGCGCGCAGCGACCGCCGCGGCGCGGCCAGAAAGGGCCTCACGCTGGTCACGGCAGGTCTGGCATTTGGCCATATGCTCGGCTGCGCGAGCCCGCTCGGGCGGCGCTAAGTCATCATCGAGATATGCGCGGAGTTGTCCGTCATTCAGGTGCATCTTCTTTTCCTTCCAATTTTCCGTATCTTTCCTCAAATTCTCGCTCCGCCCTGGATAATAATTTCCCGACGGAGGCGGGGGCGATCTTAAGAGCGGCAGCCACTTCTGCGTAGCTCAGGCCGGAGTGCCGCAGAACCAGCAACCGGGCGTGGCGCTCCTTCATCTTACCCAGGACTGTGCGAACACGTTCTCTTTCCTGGGCCCGCTCGACGGCAAGGGACGGATCGGGAGCCGCGTTATTTTCGAGGGCGAAGCGCCCGGCCTGTTCCTCATAAAAATCGCGCCGCTTCCCGGACCGCAACGCGTTCAATCCCAGGTTAGTCGCCACCCGGTACAGCCATCCGGACGAGCTGTTGGCTGCGATCAGGCGGGGTGCTCGCCGGTATAAGCGCCAGAAGGTTTCTAAGGCCAGGTCTTCAGCTTCGGCGGAGTCACCAACCAGGCGAAAGAGAACGCCATACACCTTGGGCCAATGCTCGTGGAAGATGGCCTCGAAGGCGGCCTGATCGACCTCAGACCGGATTTGATTTTTGTCCAGCTCGTCTGCCGTCACGGTCACCGGTAATTTCTGCTCCGTTTGTTTTTGAGCGCTCATAAGGATAACACCGACCGTGACGAATTTGTGACAGGATGCGGGAACCGTATCCTCAATTCCCTGGCTCTAACGCCAGAACGGCTACGACGCCGCGGTGGTCGGAGACGCCGTCGAATTTTGCCAGCCGGGCATCCAGGGTTTTCCAGTGAGGGGAATGAAAGATGTAGTCGATGCGCACCAGCCACATCGGCACCGGGCGTCCGGCTATGTAAGGGCGGGAGCTGCCGCGAATAGCGCTGCCGGGGAAAGTGTGACCGAGACCGAAGCCAGCTTCCAGCCAGGCGTCAACCAGGTACCGGCTCAGTATCCCGTGAACGTCGCTCAGAGGGGTAGCATTGGCGTCGCCGCCGGCTATCAAGGGTCCGGCCTGCCGGGCGTAATCCGCCAGGGCAGCGGCCTGGGCGCTGCGGATACGGTTGACGCGGTCAATGAGTGCGGCGTTTGCAGAGGTGGTGGGCACCATGTGGAAATTAATCACCCGGATGGTATCGCGCGGCAACTCCAAGTCCAGGACCTGCGGCTCGCCCACCCAATCGAGAGGCAAGGATTCGCCGGTTCTACGGATGGGGTATTTGCTGATGGCGCCCATGCCAGAGACTCCTGAAACTGGATCCAGGATTTGGTAGGGGTATTCGTCTGCCAGCTCGGCCTGGAGGGCTCCGGCGAGTTGAGGGTTGAGCTCCTGCAGCAGCACCAGATCGGCATTTTCGACGCGAATTGATTCGATGACCGGGGCAGTGAAGGTATGGTAGCCCAGGACGTTGTAGGTCATTACGGTCAGGGCAGAATGCGATCCTGGATTATTGGATGAAGGCGCGAACTGGGGAAGGAAAAGACCGCCCCAAAGCCAGACAAACACGGCGGAGGCGAGGAAAGAAGCGATTAGGATGGCTCTGGATCGGAGCAGTAGCGCGGCGACAATCACGAAGGGTAGCGGCACGAAAAGATAAACCGCCAGCAAATTAACTGCGGAGACAAAGGGAAACCGGTCGCCGGTAAGCAGATAGGCTGCCAGCCAGGCGGACAGGAGGGCGAAGTAGAGCCAGATAATGCACTTATCCTGGTTCTTTTTCGATTCCGATCCCAGCCTGCTCGCCTCCTAGTGCCACCTCTTTAAAATATACGTTCTCCGGCAGCGCCCCGGTGGATATTTGCTCCGTCTGCGTTTGCAGCAGAATCGTCTGTCGATAGGTGTGCAGGATTTGCGTCAGGCGGGGCGAGGCGTGAAGGTGAAGCCGGATGCGGCCGGCGAGGTCGATACCGGCTTCCTGGCGTAGATTCAGGACGTGATGGACCAGTTCACCCGCCAGCCCCTCTTCCCGCAACTCGGCGGTCAGTTCGCGATTCAGGGCCAACTGATGT
The DNA here is from genome assembly GCA_036507795.1 of Anaerolineales bacterium. GTDB lineage: Bacteria > Chloroflexota > Anaerolineae > Anaerolineales > UBA4823 > DASQQR01. The sequence continues at coordinate 6,288 of DATCIL010000189.1, forward strand.
TCTCCCTCGGAAATAACCATCGCTCCTGGAAGCGGCGCGGCCGGATCCAGCCTGCGGATGCGTTTGACGTTGAGGGCATCCATGAGCAAATCAGAATAACTCTCCAGGATCTGGGCCTCGCCGGCGCCGGGCAGCGCGAGAGCCATCTCGGATAGGGGTTGCCAGGCCTTGATTCCGGCCTTATTGCGGGCAGCCTGGCCCAGGGAAGCCACCTCGATCACCAGCGCCATGGCATCATTCAACCCCGGATCGATTTTGGTGGCATCATGGGCCGGCCAGTCCGTGAAGTGAACCGATTCCGGAGCCTGAGGATCAAGCGAGCAGACCAGGTTTTGATAGAGCTCCTCAGCCAACAAGGGCATGGCCGGCGCGAGCAGCCGGCTCAACGTTACCAGGGTCTCGTACAGGGCGGCATAAGCGGCGTTTTTGTTCCCGTCCATATCGTTTTTGAGGAAACGCCGCCGGGCCGGTTGGAGATACCACCCGCACAGGTAATGGGCGACAAAGGATTGGATTGGCCGGGTCGCGGCGGGCACGTCGTAGTCTTCATACGCGGCGGAGACTTCCCGGATCAGGGTATGCAGCTCGGAGATCAACCAGCGATCCAGGAGTGCGTCAGCCTGGTCGCCCTCTGCCGAAAGCGGGGAGAGGGGGGAAAAGCGGGGGGTCCAGCCTTCCGCGCGGGCGAATGCGATAAAAAAGTGATAGGCGTTCCACAGAGGCAGGGTAAAGGTGTGGATGACTTCGGCCGCCTGGTCCGCCGAAAGGCGGCGCGCTTCGCCGGCAGGGCCGGCTGTGTACAGGCGCCAGCGCAGAGCGTCGGAACCATGCAGATTGATCACTTCCCAGGGATCGGCGGAATTTCCCTGGAACGAGGGAAGCCGGCGGCCCTGATCATCCAGCAGGCTTCCGAGCACCAAGGCGTTTTTGAAGCTGGCGGACTCCGAAAGCAGGCCGTTGACAACGTGCAGCGCATAGAGCCGGCCGTTGGCCGGTTCCTGGGCATCGCAAATCAAGTCGGCCGGAAACTGTTCCTGAAAAGCTTCCTGATTCTCGAAGGGATAATGCCACTGCGCCAGCGGCATAGCGCCCGAGTCAAACCAAAAGTCGACGACCTCCGGGATGCGCTGCATCTGCGAGCGGCACTCAGGGCAAGGAACGTGAATCTCGTCAACTTCAGGACGGTGTAGATCCAGGCCAGACAGGTC
>DATCIL010000190.1:0-2997 GCA_036507795.1 Anaerolineales bacterium
CCGCGGTAGCACGGCCCGCCATCGTCTCGCTCCTGCCCATCCAGAACGACGACCGAGGGTAGGTTTTCGCCCTCATAGCGCAGCTGGCCGTACGGGTCATCCTCGATGATCGGTACGCCATAGCGGTGCGCCAGGTCGATCAAGACATGCCGGCGTTCTTCGGCCAGGGTGACGCCGGTCGGGTTTTGGAAATTGGGCAGCACGTAGATGAACTTCGGTCCGCTTCGAAAGGCTTCTTCCAGCGCGTCCGTGAGCATACCGTGTTCATCCATCGGCACCGCTATAAATTCCGCGCCATAGGCGTTCCAGGCCTGGATTGCGCCCAGGTAAGTTGGGGATTCCACCAGGATCCGGTCGCCCCGGTTGATGAAAATCTTGCCCAGCAAATCCAGCGCCTGCTGGGATCCAGATGTAATCAGGATATTATCGGGAGTGACTTTGATCCCGTAGCGCGCGGTGTGCCGGGCGATCATCTCTCTCAAAGGCAGAAAGCCTTCCGTCGTGCTGTACTGCAGCGCTTGAGCGCCAAAATCGCGCAAAACTCGCTGACATGCTGATGAAAACTCTTCAACCGGAAACACTTCCGGCGCTGGAAGCCCCCCGGCAAAGGAAATTATCTCCGGTTTTTCGGTTAATTTGAGCAATTCCCGAATTGCCGAACTGCCCATCCGTTGGGTTCGCTGAGCGTAGCGCTGATCCCAAGGTGTCTGCATTCATTGCTCCTTTGTTGTGCCTCCCGGGAGCTTCCCGGTCGCTCAAGCGATGTCCCAAGCTGCCTAGCTGCTTCTTAGCAGCCCTTATGCAGCCGTCGCCAGCAACCGGGAAGATTTTGGGAGGTTGATCGTATTCCCTTCCTATTTTATATTCTTACCTCGGAAACCTGCTTATCACTGTTGCAAGGGAGGGCAGGCTGACCCGGTCCCCGGGCTGCAGATCGGCCGGCGCCTTATCCGCCTTTTTCGCGGCGCTCTGGTAAATAAAAATTGGTGTGCCCTCCTCGGTATACTTCATGTCCAAGAACGCCTGCCCGGTAAGGAAACCATCACGGTCGATGGCGCAGCTGGTCACCGTGCCGATGACCTTGCCTTTCCGGTCAACCACCGGATCGCCCAGGTGAGCCATACGCACACCCTTTTCGTTGAACCTGAAGCGCACCACCTCGCCCTGGCGGGCAGCCTCTCGGGCCAGGAAAGCGTCCCGACCAATGAACCAGGGTTTATAGGTCTTAACATAGGCGCCAAATCCGGCTTCGCCAACCCCCAAGTTGAGCTCCCCGCCCATTTCGTGACCATAGAGCGGCAAGCCTGCCTCGGTTCGGAGCGAATCGCGCGCCCCTAATCCGCAAGGCTTGAGACCATAGGCTGCGCCGGCTTTCAAAAGCGCCTGGAAGAGTTCCGCCGCCCGGTCCGGATGCACGAACAGCTCGAAGGCCATGCGCTCTCCTGTATAACCCGTGCGGGAAACTACCAGGTCAAAGCCGCCGATCTTCGCATCGCAGAGCTGCGTGCGTCCCAAGGCCAGGATGCGCTTGCGGGTTTCAGCATCGCAGCCCAGAGCCAGCAAAATATCTCTAGACCGAGGGCCTTGCAGGGCGATGTCTACCCGCATGTCATCGCCTTCTTTGGGATCTCGCAGGTTTCGCAGAGTCACTTTACGGCCATATGCTTTGGTCCAGGGCCGCTCTACTTCGACCCGCACTGCTCCCATCCGCACTGCGTTTAGCCAGGCCCAATCCTTGTCGTCATTGGAGGCGTTAACCACCACCAGGAATTTCTCATCACCCCTGCGGTAGACGAGCAGATCGTCGATCACATTTGCTTCCGGATCAAGGAAGTGCGTGTAGAGTGAATCGCCCACCGCCAGACCGCTGGCGTCGTTGCCGGTTACGCTGTCGAGAAAGACGGCGGCATCCGGCCCCTCCGCCTGGTAAACGCCCATGTGGGCCACGTCGAACAGACCGGCCGCTTCCCGAACAGCCAGGTGCTCCTCGACCACCGACGTATACCAGACCGGCATCTCCCAACCGGCAAAGGGGATCAATCTGGCACCCAGCTCCTTATGAACCCCATAGAGTGGCGTACGCCGCAGCTCTCCCTCGACCTCCTCCCAATTAAATTCAGGCAGCGGTTCGGCGGCTGGCCCTGTTGCCGGTCCGCCAATGAAGTAGGGCTTGTAGACCGAAACGGGTTCGCCGGGAGCGTGGAGGGCGGCCGTTTCAGCTGCTTCGCTCACCGAGACGGGTCCGGGCATTTTGCGATCCAGATCCTCGTCAAACTTGATATAGCCATCGGACAAGTCTCGAAGCCAGGCGGCTGCTAATCCCGCTCTCTGTCCCGGCACCGTAAGCCGATACTCGTAGCCATCCAGACAGGTCAGCGTCCCGTCCACTTCGCCTCCATCCGTGAAGAGACGGGTGGGCTGGCTATCCCCGGGTTTTAGCGCCTCGACATCGCTGCTGAATGCAAAATTGAGATAGGGCCGCACGCGCTCGCCTTCGATCTCGAATGCAACCGGCTGACCCTCAGCCGATTGATAATCGTCTACATAGTAAAAATGGGGGTAAGCGTGCACGGTTGGTTCGAAGTCGATGCCGGCTGACTCCGCCAGGGCGCGCGTGCGCAGTTTTGCCTCTTCCAGGACTCGGAAATCCACCTTGGCCCTCTGCAGCATCTTTTTTCGCCCGGTGCTTCCATACGGAATGGTGGCATTCAGCACATCGGCAATCACATCCGCCAGCTGCGTGACCTGATCTAAACCAAATCCCCGTTGGGTGACCCAGGATGTTCCCATGCGCACGCCGGAGGGATTAGCCGCCGATTTATCTCCTGGAATGGTGTTACGGTTGGTAACAATGCCAGCGATGTCCAGGATGCGCGCCGCAAGGTCGCCTGAGAGTGTCGTGCCATCCGGTCCCTTTACTGACTTGCAGTCCAGGTTCGTCAAATGTGTATTAGTCCCGCCATATGGAATTCTGAACCCGCGCTCGTCCAGCCGCTC
>DATCIL010000191.1:0-1469 GCA_036507795.1 Anaerolineales bacterium
GGGGGGCTGGGGGGGATTCTTCTTGCCGGTCCGCGCCCTCGGCATTAATGGTGGGGCGATTAACGCGGATCAATTTATCTTGAATCACATCGTAGAGGATGATCTCCGGGAGCTGCTCTATCATGCCTTCGCCTTGCCGGGCTTCGTAGTGGGTGAAAACGATAGAACTACCATCACCTGACAAAATCGGTTCTCCGTTGAAAACGAACTCGGGTGCACGGCTTTGGCTGGCTTTCCATTCTATCGAAAGCGCCGAATCGGGTATGGATATCGCTGCCGGTAAGGGGTAAGAGGTTGGGGTTGGCGGACCGGGGATGGAATTGATTTCATCGACCAGGTATCCAGAGCGAGTAATCATCCAGGCGGCGCCGACGAAGATCACAGCGAACAGCCCAATCCAGGAAGCCTTTCTCAACGGCGGAATAAAGTCCTCGAATCGATGCCCGCCGGTCAACCTTGATCGGGCGGCGAGTGTCAATCTCTCAATTTCCTTTTGTGAGAGTGGCTGGTAAGACCAACACCTTCGCAGTATTTCCTTGCCTCGGTCTTCCTGGAGCGAGGATGCGTCAGGACGATACTCCGGTTGTAGCTTAATCCGCGAAGCGGGAATTTTCGATAGGTTGGCAATTTCCTGGACTTCCCACTCGAAAATATATTCCAGGATGAGAACCAGGCGTTGGTTCTCCGTCAGATCGCAAAAATGGGTGAGAATTTCTGATTGTGAGGAATCACCTGGTTTCGACCGCCGGTAAATTTTCCAGCTTTCGCCTGCCAGCTCAGTTCTTCCCAGCCATTGCCCGATTTTCTGACCGCGCCTTTTTGAACGGTAAAGCTGGAAACAGATGCCGAATAACCAGACTCGTATGCTGGCCTCCCCCCAGAACTGGTCTAAATTGGAAACAGCAGCCACAAAAGTTTCCTCAACCAGCGCGCAGATTTGAGAATTTGGCGGTGATGGATAGTCAACAGAATCCAGGAGCACGGCCGCGAAACGGTAGATTTCCCCGGCATATCTTTCGATTAAGATTTCCAGCAGGCGAGGATCCCCGGGCCGGCCATGTTGGAGCGCCAGGGCCAGTTCGAACTCGGGATTGTCCTCCTGCCCGAAACCACTCCCTGGATCTGAAAACAGACCAGGAATTTTGTGTTCTCGAACCATTTAAATAATTCGCCAGTTCCCTATTCTAATCAATATTAATGGGCGATTTCTCCCCTGATGATCTTGGCGTAAGAAGGGCTGATGATTGAATTACAGAAGCTGCTGGAGGATTCTACCATAGAGTTGAAAAAGTTTTGGAGCGGGCTGGCCTCTGATTAGACAGGCAACCATCTAGATTCCGGTGCAAAAGCCGCTCAGCCGCCGTCCTCGGCGGCGTCTCTTCGGCCGCGAGCGCTCTAGAAGGCCGCTTTGCACCAGAAACTTCTAAATACCTTGCAATTTGGAGATGCATCGTTTGGCTATCAAATTT
>DATCIL010000192.1:0-16754 GCA_036507795.1 Anaerolineales bacterium
GAAGGGCGGTGCTCCCAGGCAAAGCCCAACAGCTCTTGCGAGGACAAGGCTTCCACAGCGCCTGGAGCCGGTGCACCCCACAGCGCCGAGAAGATTTCAGCGGTGCGGCTCTCCATCAGAAGCGGCTGACCGGCGAACGGCCCATCCGCCTCCCCCTTCCAGGAACGCAAGATGTCCTGAGAGCGCACTCCGTCGATCAGCGATGGGAATGGAGCAGCCAGGGCGAACACCCACTGCCCAACCGGGCGTTCTCCACCCACTTCCAGGCGCACCAACGCGTCTTCTCGAGCCTGCGACCAGTCGATCCCAGGAGGCGGATCCAGTCCGGCGCGCAGCTCCTCCGGAACGTAATCGGCAATCCAAATTCCCGGTTTTGCAGTTGGGGTAGGGGAGCGGCTACGCAGAACGTCGCCAGGTGTTTGGGATGGGGCCGGCGTCACGAGCGCTGTTGCCGTGGGCGTGATTGGCAAGAAAGGGGTTGCGGTAACCCGTCCAGCCGGCGTGCGGCTGGTGGGTGAGTGCACCACGGCAGCCGGAGCTTCGCCAGCCGGCGCGCAACCTGCCAGAAGCGCACCCAGCCAAAAAACGATGAAGGCCAGGCCGGCCGGCGCGGTTTTGAAATCCCGGTCAGGCCACCTCATTCTAGAGGCAGGCCTCCTCGCTCGCTGAGCGTGGAGTCTATCTGCGCTTCCAGATCGACGGCAATCTCTAAAAGCGCCTCTAACCGATCAATTACCTCTGAGGCCCTGGCCTCTTCCCTGAATTCCGCGGCGTTAATGCGCACGTTCAGTCCCGAGCCACGCGCGCCCGCCAGTGCCAGGCCGGCACCGCTGGCCCCATCGCTGATGGCGTTCAGGTTGCCGCGGGCGATGACATGCTTGGCCAGTTCCAGCACTTTGACGCACTTTTCCACCACTTCCAGAGGGACCAGTGCGGCTTCCAGGAGGGCATCTTCAACCGCTTTGGCGCGCACAGCCTCTTCATCAGGCGTTTCTTTGGGAAGTTTGTAAGCCGCCATGACCCTTTCAAACGCGGTGGCATCCCGCACCACAGCTGCGGCGAGTTCGCTGCGCAGGCGCTCAGCCTGCTCCAGAATGACCTCCATCTCCGCCTCGACCTCAGCGTACTTCTTCTTACCGATCGTCAGTCGCGCCACCATGGCCACCAGCGCTGCCGCCATCGCACCGGCATAAGCCGAAGCCGAACCGCCTCCGGGCGCAGCCGAACCGGCTGCCAGATTGTCCAGGAAATCCGGGTGCGCCTCTTCGGCGGCTGCCACCTCCTCGTCTGCCCCAAACAGCCTGGTTTCCAGCACCTGTTCCGGCTCGAACTGGTCCATCTGCGTATACCACACGGCGGTATTCACCAGGGCCGCCATGGGGATCAGCCCGACCAGTTCGCTGTGGTGGATGCCCACTCCGTACCGTCCGGCTTCCCGGCGGATCATCTCCACCACCCTTCCAACCGGCGTCTTACGGAAATCCGTCAGGTTCATCGAGACCTGCGCCCGGCCATCCACCTCCAACCCCAGCGCCTTGACATAGCGCAGGCCACCCGACGAGTGCCGCACAGCCCGGGCGATCTTTTTCGCAATTGACACATCCTCTGTAGTCAGGTATACGTTGTAGGCGATCAAGAACGGCCGGGCGCCGACCACCGTTGCGCCGGCCGGGCCCAATTCTGCCGGACCGAAATCCGGTTCTCGTTCGGGATTCTTGCCGATCTCCTCTTTCAGCCGCTCATATTCTCCCCGCCTAATATTCTCCAGGTTCTGCCGCTCGGGACGCGTTGCGGCTTGTTCGTACAGGTAAACGGGGATTCCGAGTTCCTCCCCCACTCGCCGGGCTACCCGCCTGGCAATCTCGACGCATTCATCCAGCGTGATGTTAGCAACCGGGACGAATGGCACCACATCCGTCGCGCCGATGCGCGGGTGCTCGCCGCGATGCTCGTTCAGATCGATCAGCTCGGCGGCCTTGGCGATGCCTCGGAAAGCCGCCTCCTCCACTGCAGCTGGCGCTCCAACAAAAGTGACCACCGTGCGGTTATGATCCATGTCCGAGTGACGGTCCAGCACCCTTACACCTGTTACACTCTGTATGGCGTTAACTATGGCCTGGACAACTCCAGGACGCCGGGCTTCAGAAAAATTAGGGACACATTCGACCAGAGGACTAGGCATTGGGCAATCAGGCAATGGCGATTGAAGACAATCGCTCAGGCAATTAGGCGATTGAAGACAATCGCTTGAAGGGGCCAACCGTGGCTATTATAACCAAGCTTGGCCTCCTGGCAAGTGAATCAGCGTTCACTGGTTACCGTTTACTTCTCTTAACCGGTGCCACCACCCTGATTACCGTACCCTTCCCGAGTTGTGATACGACCTCCAGCTTGCCGCCCACGGAATCAGCCCGTTCTTTCGCACCCACCAGGCCCAGGTGACCCTTGCGGGCTAAGCAATGTCCCATCCTTTTTCCGGATCTCGTATTATGTCACCGGCCGGTTGACACCTGACAAAAACCTGTTAAAATAGCTTTCCATAATTTAACTGACTCTCGCAGAAAGATGCCTACTCCAGAACGCGCCAGAGAGATTTTTTGACGATCTGATCCAATGGGGGTCACCGACTTCTAAGGATCAAAAATCATGCTTGAGCTGCCGGCTAATGCTGTTTGGCAGTGTTATAAACACGAAAAACCCTCATAGAAAGGGAGTATCAAAGATGAACCCAATTCGGGTCCTGTTGATCGATGATCACCCGGTCGTAAGGAATGGAATTCGTAACTTTTTGGAGTCCGAGCCGGACATTGACGTTATCGGAGAGGCCGAGAATGGTGTTCGGGCGATCGAGATGATCAGGCAGCTTCATCCAGATATTGCCATCCTCGATATGCGTCTTCCGGACATTCTTGGCGGTGAAGTCATCCGCCGCATCAGGGAAGAAGATCTCCAGGTGCAGGTGTTAGCTCTGAGTGCTTACGATGATTCTTCCTTCATCTACGAAGCGCTGCGAAACGGCGCTGCTGGTTATCTGCTTAAAGAAGAAGTCCCCTCCTCCATCGTTAAGGCCGTCCGCGGCATCGCCAGCGGTGAGCATGGATGGTTCAGCCGCAGCGTGGCCGCCAACATGAGCGACCAGATTCAGAGGCAGCAAACCGCCGAGATTACAAACCGCGAATTAGAAGTCCTTAAGCGAGTGGTGATGGGTATGACCAACCTGCAGATCAGCACACAAATGGGAATCAGCGAGAAAACCGTCGAGAAGCACCTCGATTCGCTCTTCAAAAAAATGAACGTATCCTCCCGGGTTGAAGCCGCGGTCCTCGCCGTCCAGCTCAAACTGGTATAGGAGCCTTACGCTTCACGTCTCCCGCTTGCCCTTCTATCCGCGACTGCTCTCGCCACGTCCCGGCTGAACACCCCTTCCTGGCCATCGGCCACCCTGCGAATGGCTTCCACCAGCTGCTGGGGAACCTGATCCTTGCCATTTACCGCTTCCCCAATCACGCGAATTCCAGATGCCCGCTCAAGCACAGAGCGAATGCCTTTTCGAACCCGGCATGATCATCCGCCGACAGTACTCGCACCTATCCCATGATTCGTCCCACCTCTATCTGCAAGTATCTCCTGCATCGCCAAGCAGGAGAGCAGGAAAACCCATCACCACGCACCCCTCCTCAGCCGGCCGTCGATTTCCTCACGTAGTCGCTCGAGCATCACCCGATATCCTTTTGGGTGTTCCGGATCCAGGCTAGCTGCCTGCAACTCAAAATCCTCCAGCAGGTAGACAATCCAGGCTTCCCACCTGGCAATCTCCTGGACTTCATCCGCAATTTGGTTGGCAATTTCGTCAAGGTCCATCTTCAGCTCATCGGTTCTCACCTTCATGTTTACCTACCTTCAACTCGTTGCTCAGAGTAACTGATTCTTCTAGCTGCAACACAATTTCCTCTGCTGCCCGGCGAATTTCCTCGCAGGCGACCGTGCCCACCAGGATCAACACCCTCCCGTCAACAACCACGTCAATCACCGCGGATTTTGTGCGCGGGTCAGCCCGCAGCGCCGCCACAATCCGTGCCCGGATGCCGCTTCTCCTCCGGGAATTCCGGACCCACTGCCCAAAATAACTTGCCTCCCATTTGTTTCGCAAGTTTCCCTCCTTTCTTGGGCTTGTCCAGTTCGGCACAATTCAAATGCTCAAACAATATATCCAAGCGCTTCCCTGGCGTATATGGGGAATCCTCCTAATTTTCGGTAGGGATTCCCCTATGCTGGTTGATGCTCCCGGCCAGCGAATTCTGAGAAAAGCTTGACAAATCAGAACATATGTGCTATATTTTAGATCTAAACCACTCCCCCTTTACCAGCCTTGCGAGGGTTCTTGGCCGAGACAGGAAAATCTGCATGTCCTCCTCTATAAAAGACCCATCTGGTCCGGCCTGCCTTCGCAAGGCTCTTTATATTCCCCACCGGATCCCGGTGGAGGAAATTCCACCATCCTGGCATCAAAATTGCACGCATCTCGCGTAATCACTTAAGCGATTGTCTGCAATCGCCGTTGTCTTCAATCGCCATTGCCTGTTCGCCTAATCGCCTAATTGCCCACCCCCACATCACTGTCATAATACGCTTTTTCAGGATAAAATAAAACCCATGCCACAATCGTTCGTCACACCCTGGAAGATATTGCTGGCATTTTGCTCGTTAATCCTGGCGGTTCTGGCATGCTCCCGCTCGTTACTAATAAATTCAGGAGCTCCTACCGCGCCAGACCAGCTGCCATTAGGAATATCGGAAAGCGCCGCATCCAACTCTCCAAATCCCTTTCTCCCCGCCACGCGTGTGCCGGGCAGCCCCATTCTCACCCCGACCCCAGATCTCCCTCATTCCCTGCCTTCCCTGCGCTCCGACCCTGAGCAATACGTCGTGCAGCCTGGCGATACCTTGAACAACATCGCCACCCGTTTCAACATCAGCATCGACGCCGTCGCCGAGGCAAGCGGCCTGGGTAACATCGATTACCTGGAAGTCGGGCAGCTGCTCACCATCCCTGCTCCCTCGCCCGAGGGTCCTGGACCGGCTTTCAAAATCATTCCTGATTCAGAGCTGGTGTACGGCCCGGTGAGTGCTTATTTTGACGTTGCAGAATTCGTCCAGACCCAAAGCGGTTACCTGGCCAGTTACGAGGAACCGGTTGGCGAACAGCATCTCAGTGGTGCGCAGATCGTCGAACGCGTCGCTCAGGAATACTCGGTAAACCCCCGACTGCTGCTGGCCCTCCTAGAATATCAGAGCGGATGGGTCACCCGCTCGGATCCGGGGGAATCAACGCTGGATTTCCCCATGGGTGTTTTTGTCGACTGGCGCAATGGACTTTATCGCCAGCTTGCCTGGGCAGCCGATAACCTCAACCGGGGTTACTATCTCTGGCGGGTGGCGGGGCTGCCCGCCTGGATTCTGGCGGATGGCACCATTATGCTAATCGAGCCTACCATTAATGCTGGCACGGCCGGTGTGCAGCACATCTTCTCACAACTATACGATCTTGAAGGGTGGAAAAAGGCAGTCGGCGAAAACGGCCTGTTTGCTGTCTACGGCCAATTCTTCGGATATCCTTTCGACTACGCCCTTGAGCCCCTCCTGCCGCCAGACTTAGCCCAGCCCGAGATGCAGCTGCCCTTTGAGCCCGGTGAAGTCTGGGCCTACACAGGCGGCCCCCACGGCGGTTGGGGCAGCGGCTCTGGCTGGGCAGCCCTGGATTTCGCGCCTCCCGGAGAAGCGCTGGGCTGCGTGCAGAATGATGCCTGGGTGGCTGCCGTAGCCGATGGCACAGTGGTGCGGGCGGGCGGCGGCGCCGTGGTGCAGGACCTAGATGACCAGAATACTGGCCCCAGCGATGGGCTCGAGCAGACCGGCTGGACTGTGCTTTATATGCACATCGAAACCCGCGGCCGCGTTGAACCGGGAACAAATCTGCGCGCTGGAGAGCGCGTTGGTCACCCTTCCTGTGAAGGAGGCGTGTCAACTGGCACCCACGTTCACCTGGCTCGCCGGTATAATGGGGAGTGGATTCCCGCAGACCAATCCCTGCCTTTCATGCTGGATGGGTGGGCTTCCGTTGGTTGGGGCAACGAGTACGATGGCCATCTTGAGCGCAACGGACAGTCGGTCGAGGCCTGGGAAGGCCGCAAACCGGAAAATGCAATTCAACGTTAATCGAGTTGGTTCTCTTCGAGTGAAGCGCCTGATCATGGCCGGCTGGATTCTCAGCCTTGCCAGCCTGGCGTGCACCCTTGGCACTCTTGCCACCTCCGACCCGACTTTCATCCCGCCCAACGGCTACAACTACACGGAGACCCCGCCCCCAGCTTTCGCTTCGATCAATCCGCTGCCGACTGCGAATCCAGAAAATCCTTCTGAGGATCCGATCGACCCGGTTGCGCCCACTGCCCAACCCACGCCCTCTCCAACCCCCGAGGACGTACTCATCAACACGGCCCCCTTTCTCTACTACACCCAGGCTGGCGATACCCTGCCGGTGGTAGCTGTGCGCTTCGGCGTTGACGCCTCCGCGATCACTTCTCCCGATCCCATTCCAGAAACCTCTCTACTCAATCCCAACCAGCTCCTCGTCATCCCCCGCCGCCTGGCGAACACTACCTCCTCCCAGCACATCATGCCGGATAGCGAAATTGTCTTCTCACCCTCGGCGGCAGACTTCGACATCAATGCTTTTATTGAAGAGGCGGGCGGCAGTATGCACGCTTACAGGGATTACCTGGGAACCACTGGTTGGACAAGAGCCGGTGATGTAATCTACCGCGTTGCCATCGAAAACTCCATCAACCCGCGCCTGCTGTTGGCTCTGCTTGAATATCAGGGCGGCATGGTATATGGAGAGCCGAAATTTCCTCAGGCCTGGGATTATCCGATCGGTCGGATCGCTCCGCGGGACAAGGGCTTGTACAATCAGCTTGCCTGGGCCGTCAACCAGCTTTCAATCGGCTACTACGGCTGGCGGGAAGGGCGTTTAACCGAGATAAGATTTTCGGACGGAGTAACTGCCCGCATGGCGCCGGACCTCAACGCTGGTACCGCCGCAATCCAGTACTTCTTCGCCCAGCTTTACGACAGCCAGGAGTGGCTCCAGGCGCTGGATTCCGAGGCTGGTTTTCCGGCGCTCCACGCGCGTATGTTTGGAAATCCTTGGATGCGCGCCCTTGCCGTTGAACCGCTCTACCCTCCCGATCTGGTTCAACCCCGGCTGATTCTGCCCTTCATGCTTAACCAGATCTGGGGTTTTACCGGTGGACCGCACGGCGCCTGGGAACGCGATGGTGCCTGGGCCGCCATAGATTTTGGACCAGGCGCCCTGATCTCCGGCTGCAACCTGTCCTCTGATGTCTGGACCGTTGCTGCCGCCTCTGGTCAGGTCGTTCGCACTGGAAAAGGAATCGTTGTGATCGATCTGGATGGCGATGGTCTCGAACAGACCGGTTGGGTACTTGGCTACCTGCACGTGGCGACGAAAGACATGATTAAGGAGGGCACCTGGGTGGAGGCTGGCGATCGTATCGGTCACCCTTCTTGTGAAGGCGGTCTTTCCACTGGTGATCACATCCACCTGACCCGCAAGTATAATGGCGAGTGGATCGTCGCCGATGGTCCCTTGCCTTTTGTGCTAAGCGGCTGGCGCGTGCACGCCGGAGAGAAACCTTATGAGGGCTATTTAACCCGCGATGGCGAGACCATCCCGGCCAGTACCTTGGGCATCTACGCCAGCCGCATCATTCGCCGGGCGGATGACCCGTAATTGGAATAGATAAAAATCACCTATCCGTTCAATAAAGGGTGGGCAGAATCCCGCCATCCTCGCTAGTTGAGAAGATACAAAATACAAGATACAGATACAAAACTACCTTGCTCATCGGGGGGCTTTGGCGTTATACTAGTGGGTCGTGACCCGCATGAAGCTTCCGAAGCCAACCTTTCTAGACTGCCTGGCCGTTCTTCTGATAATTAGCCTGCCCATCAGCGGCTGTATGCCGCAATCTGAGCCGGTGGCGCTGGCCATGCCCGGCGAATTCCCCCCAGCAGAGTCCCCGGTAGTAGACGAGCCTGCTGCTCAGGCACCGCAGGTCACGCCCTTCCCCACCCGGCCGGCCTACTCCCCCGGCGAACTCATCGACTATACGGTCCAGTCTGGTGATACCCTGCCCGCCCTGGCGGTGCACTTCAATACCCGCGTAGAGGAAATCCGGGAGGCAAACCCCTTCATCCCGGAGCAAGTAACTACGCTACCGCCCGGTATGCCTATGAAGATCCCTATCTATTACGCCCCGCTCTGGGGATCCCCATTCCAGGTCCTGCCCGACAGCCAGTTTGTCAACGGCCCGGCGCAGGCCGGTTTTGATGTCCGCTCTTATCTGGAGGGGACGACTGGCTGGTTCAAGGATTATGTCGTCTTTGCGGATGAGGCCAACCGTGACGGCGCCGAGGCCATCGCGCTGATCTCACAAAATTTCAGCGTTAGCCCTCGCTTGTTGCTGGCTCTCCTCGAATATCATGGGGACGCGCTCAGCCAGCCGATCCAGGCGCATTCCGACCCTGATTACCTGTTCGGAATCAGGGGCCCTAAGTATCGGGGACCCTATATGCAGCTGGTTTGGGCAGCAAACACGATTAATAACGCTTATTATAGCTGGCGAACTGGCGATCTAACCATCATCCATCATAAAGACGGCACAGTAGAGCGCCCCGACCCCTGGCAGAACGCCGCTACAGTCGCATTGCAGGATTACTTCTCCCGTCTTTTATCTCCAGACGAATATGCCGTAGCGGTGGGTCCGGATGGGTTTTTCCGGACCTATACAGCCTTATTTGGAGATCCCTGGGCAGCCGACCAACCCCATATACCCGGCAGCCTGGTTCAACCGGAGTTTAGCCTGCCTTTTGAACCTGGAACCACCTGGGCATATACCGGCGGCCCGCACACAGGTTGGGGCACCGGTGCGCCCCTGGCTGCCCTGGATTTTGCTCCCCCATCTCTGGTAGGTGGTTGTGTTTATACGGATGAGTGGGCCACTGCCGTCGCTCCGGGGGTGGTGGTGCGTTCTGAACCGGGAACCGTCGTGCTGGATTTGGATATGGACGGCGATGAACGTACCGGCTGGATAGCCTTTTACCTGCATGTAGGTACGGCTGGGCGGGCACCGCTTGGTGCTGTGCTGGAAGCTGGCGATCCCATCGGGCATCCCTCCTGTGAAGGGGGCAAGAGCACCGGCACTCATATCCACATCGCCCGAAAATACAACGGCGAGTGGATGCTGGCGGAGGGCCCGCTGGCCTTTAATTTGGAAGGTTGGGTCGCGTATAATGGCGGCGCACCCTATTTTGGAACGATGACCCGCTTTGGTGAAACGATCACTGCCTGCTTGTGCTCAAATGGAGCCAGCTTTATCACCTCTGAGAAGGGGATGCAAGCTAAGTAGGTCATTGGCAAACAGTCAATTAGTCATTAGTCAATTAGTGATTAGTCGATTAGTCAAGGGGGAAAAATAAATTTTGAATTCTAATTAATCAAAGTTATAGTTAATAATTTCAAAAATAAACGCTTGACAAATCATAAATTTTTATTACAATATTTACATGGCTGGAAAGTATACCTTTTAGTTGAGCGGCATTGGAGTTTGTTCAGACTTAGCTGAATTGTCCACTGGCTCTCAAGCAAAAGAAGGAGCAATTATGCAACCCTTACCCGGCAAATGCCCAATCTGCGGTGGAGACATCCTCATAACCCGGCTATACTGCCGAGAGTGTGATACTACCATCGAGGGCCGCTTCCATACCGGATCCTTTGAGAATCTGACACACGAACAGTTGAGTTTTATAGAGACTTTTGTGCGGTGTGAGGGAAAGATCACCCGCATGGAGGTGGAACTCGGCCTGTCCTACCCTACTATTCGTAACAGGCTGCATGAAGTCATCCGATCTCTGGGTTACGAGCCCGGCGGCGATGAGCCTTTTGGCATGACAGATGAAGAGCGTCGAACAATCCTGGAAAGCCTGGAAAAAGGAGAAATTACTTACCAGGATGCCATGCGCATGCTCCAGGAAGGCGAGGTGTGACCATGGAAAAGAAATCCTTAAGAACCGGGAAGAATCCCAAAGTCATCATCGAAATTCAAGGTGACCTGGAGCTGAAGGGTTGGGAAGAAACCGAAGTGGTTGCCAGGGCTCCGAGCGTTGAGGATCTAGCCCTGGAAGAGCACGGTGAGATAATCGTGATATCCTGCCAAAAAGACTGTAAAGTCACCGTGCCGTACGATGCGGCTTTGCAAATCAACTTCGTTCATGGAAATGCCGCGCTTAAGTCATTGGACGGCCATCTGAACATCACCGAGGCTTCCGGACAGCTGACCCTACGCAGCGTCGGGCCGACACAAATTGACCAGTTGCACGGTAACCTGACGGCGAAAAACGTTGCCGGCGATCTTAAGATTCATACATTAGATGGCAATGCAACCATCCAGGACGTGCAGGGAGACTTCATTGTCGAAGACGCAATTTACGGAAATCTCGGATTGGATGACGTCGATGGAAACGCTTCCGCCAGCGTCAAGGGGAACATCACGCTGCTTCTGGATCCAGCTCGTGGAAAGAGCTACCGCTTCGAATCCGATGGGAATATAGTCGCTCGCTTGCCTGGAGATTCCAGTGCCACCATCGATATCCCCGCCGCGACGCATATCATGGTCAGCCTTCCGGGGGTCGAGATCTCCCAGGTAAAAGCGCCGTACAACCTGTCGTTGGGAGACGGCGATGCTGATCTTACGCTTTCTGCTAATGGCAAGGTCATCCTGGGCAGCCAGCCGCGCGCCTGGGGATTTGAATTCGCGTCGAAAGCGACCCGCTTTGATTTTGAACCTGGCGAGGACTTAGAAAGCATGACCGAGCTGATCAACCGCCAGGTTGATGAGCAAATCCAGGCGCAAATAGACATGCTGGAAGCCACGCTCGAGTCCCAATTGGAAAGTATATCCTCGATTTTCGGCCAGAGCGGGTTGTCGTCAGAAAAGGCGGAACGCATTGCCGGGCGAGCCCGAACCGCTGGCGCACGGGCCCAGGAGAAATTGCAGCGCGCTCAAGAGAAGCTGCAGCGGAAGTTGGAAGCAGCCCGGCGCCGCGCCGAACGCCGCACCCGCACCGCCGCTCATGCCGCCCGAGATCGGCGCAAGCGGGTTGAGACAACCGATTGGATGCCTCCTAAAACCGAGACCAAGACCGAGCCGGTTAAAGATGAAGAGCGATTAATGGTCCTCCAAATGTTGGAACAGGGAAAAATTACCCTGGAAGAAGCCGAGCAACTGTTATCCGCCCTCGAAGGCTGAAAGGATTAAGTCAGAATGGCAACCACCGAGGAAAGGATGAAAATCCTTCAAATGATCAAAGAGGGCAAGATCACGGCTGATGAAGGCGCGAAGCTGCTGGCTGCGTTGAGCGGGAGCCAGAAAGGCCCCAGGAAGTTCAGCAGCCGCGCAACCGGCGGTCCGCGTTGGTTTCGTGTGCGGGTCACCGATACAGTCACCGGAAAGATGAAAACCAGTGTCAATATCCCTCTGGGACTGATGGAATGGGGCGTCCAAATCGGCGCGCAATTCGCTCCGGAAGTTGCCAATCTGAACCTGGAACAGATTTACGAGATGCTCAATTCTGGGGTGGAAGGCAAGATCATCGATGTTGTAGATGAGGAAGACGGCCAACACGTCGAAATTTTCGTCGAATAGGAATTGAACCGCGTATGAACGAAAATCGCCCCACTGGTATGTTCGCGTTTAGCATCATCTGGATCGGTCAAATCGTTTCCTTATTGGGCACCAACATGACCGGTTTTGCTCTGACGATATGGGCCTACGAGATCACCGGCTCTGCCACCGCGCTGGCGCTCGTGGGCTTCTTCTTTGTAACTCCTATGCTGCTTTTCAGCCCGCTGGCCGGCGCCATCGTTGACCGCTACGACCGCAAACTCATGATGATGATCAGCGACCTGGCCTCCGGGCTGGCCACCATCGCCATCCTCATCCTGTACCTCACCGATCATCTGCAGATATGGCATCTATACATAACTGGCGCTTTTCAGGGCTTTTTCCAGACCTTTCAATGGCCGGCCTATTCTGCAGCAATCACCACAATGCTTTCCAAGGAACAATACGGCCGCGCCAATGGCATGATGTCTTTGGCAGAGTCGGCCTCCGGCATATTTTCACCTCTCCTGGCCGGCGCCCTGTTAAGCGTGGTCGGGCTGGCGGGTATCCTGACCATCGACATCATCAGCTTCGTCTTCGCCATTGGAGCGCTTCTCTTCGTAGCCATCCCAAAACCTCGGATTACGGAAGAGGGACGCCAGGGACAAGGAAGCATCTGGAAGGAAGCAGCTTACGGGTTCCGCTATATCCTGGCCCGCCCAAGCCTGCTGGGGTTGCAGATCGTCTTCCTCCTGGGCAACTTTTTCGTCAGCATCCCCTTTGCGATATTGGCGCCCATGATCCTGGCCAGTACCGGAAACAACGAGCTAATTTTTGGGAGTGTCAGTTCCACGGGAGCAATCGGCGGCGTGCTCGGCGGAGTGGTGATGAGCGCCTGGGGGGGACCGAAACGACGGGTCCATGGCGTTCTGGCAGGTTGGGCCGTATCCAGTTTGCTCGGCGTAGTGCTGATGGGATTGGGGCGCAGTCTTCCGATCTGGGCGGTAGCCAGCTTTTTCGGGGCTTTCTTTGTCCCCATTATTA
This sequence comes from Anaerolineales bacterium, assembly GCA_036507795.1. GTDB lineage: Bacteria > Chloroflexota > Anaerolineae > Anaerolineales > UBA4823 > DASQQR01. Next base: position 12,789 of record DATCIL010000192.1, read on the forward strand.
ATGGGTCAAACCAGGCAATTTGGCAGGCCAAGGTTGCTCCGGATGTGCAGGGACGCGTGTTCTCTATCCGGCGGTTAATCGCCTGGTTCGTCAACCCGGCCGCCATGTTGATCGCCGGACCGTTAGCCGACTTTGTGATGGAGCCGGCCATGCAGCCGAACGGCGCACTCAGCGATACTTTTGCTGGTCTGGTCGGGACAAGTCCGGGCGCGGGGATGTCTTTGATATTCATATTTACCGGCCTGGTTGCCATGTGCGTTGGCATGGGAGGATATCTGTTTCCGGTCGTGCGGAACGCAGAAATAATTTTGCCGGATCACGATGCCGCCCCGCGATCAGTCCATGGCATCCGCAAGCAGCTGCAGGAGTTAATAGAAACTCGCCAGCGCCTGATCACCGAACCAGCTTCACCGCAGAGAGATTTTGCATTAAGGGAAATATCGATACGGATGAGGGAGTTAGGCAAACAGCACACCTAAAAGAGGATATTAATCCAACTCCCCAGCAGTTTGATATTTGCCGCTTTTTACAAGATTACGCTGCCCATTACCCCCATCTTCATAAATGTGATATACCAACTCTATCGGAAACACCTGCTTAAACATCCCTTGCGCCGGACAGTACTGGTTCGTGGAAAGCTCGATGGCGCGAACCACGGCGGCCTCGTCAACATCATGACCCGTGACAAAATATTCGATCACCGCATGGGTAAATACTTTCGGGTGTTCCCTGGCACGATCCGCATGCACCCGGACTTCAAACCCGGTCACCTCTTGGCGTTTCTTCTGCAGGATAGAGATTACATCCATTGCGGTGCATCCCGCCAAACCGACGGCAATCAGCTCCATCGGCCGGAAGCCATCCTCATCCCCACCCACAGATGAGTCCGCGCCTAATGGGACCTCAAAGCCGGTGTCTGCGGTCCCGGTGAAGGTCAGTCGTTTTTCCCAAAGTACTTTGGCTTCCATAATCAATCCTCCAGCAATGGGACGATGTTTTCGCTTTCGCTCTGACATCCCCTTCCGCTCCTGGCTATTTGTGTTGGTGAACCCGCCGCATATCGCTGGCAAGCTCACCATTTAGATAAGCCTGGAGCGCAGACCTGATTTCACCGCCTGTTAATACCACTTCCAACTCCGCGGCCAGGGCTTTTCGATAGGCCGGCTCTCCCATGCCGCCGCACAATAATACCTGGCAATCGCGGATTGGCTCGAACATATCGGCATGATGACTATGGGACTGATCCTGCTCGTGATGGTCGTGGTCGCCATGTTGACCATGATAAGGTTTGGAACGCTGCGCTTCCGAAACGACCGCTCCGTTCTCGACGGTGTAAACATGGTAGAAAGGGGCGCGTCCGAAGTGGCTGCTCAGCTTTTGGTGATTTTCGGTGACTGCCGCGATTTTTATCATTTTTTCCTGTTCTGTTTTAGCCAAGTAAACGGTCAATGTTGGGACGGTCAAAGCCAACGATTATTTTCCCCTATTAAGTGGACTTGTGATTGCCGACCACCCGCATGATCTCAGCCAGCAAGTTTTCTTCAGGAACCGCACCCACAACTGTGCCTGCGCCCTGATTGACAGTAGTTTGAGGCACTCCGTTGACCCTGAAGCGGTTTGCCAGTTCTGGGAACTCCATGGCCTCTACCATCTCGGCTTCCACCATGGGGCTTTCCAATGCCATTTGGTGAGCGAGCACCACGGCTCGCGGGCAGTATGGTCAGGTGGGAGTGACAAATACCTGCAAATGTACAGGTTTATCCAATTTGCTTAGAAAATCCCTGGTCTTCCGGCTCAGGCCGGAATCTCGCCCTGAAACTAACACCAGATCGTGGATAAACGAACTGAACTCGTGGCCAGAGGGTATCCCTGCATAGCGGATGCCAAAATCCAGGATTTGACCCTCCGCCCGGCCGGCGATGACCAGTCCCGGTGCCTTATCAACATTAAAATTTTTGGCGATATCGGCATCCTCATCCAAATCGTACACTTCCAGCGTAAGTTTTTCCGAGAGCTCAACAACTTCCTCTACCAGCTGCCGGGTATCATCACAAAACTCGCATTCGTTCTTCTTGCCGAAAAAAAGCACCTGAGTTGGATCTTTCAGCTGGGCAAAAACCTCCCGCACCTGGTTTTTCACATCTTCAATCAACAAATTTGGCATCGAAAAAGTTCTCCTTTAGATCTGCCACGAACCCGCCAATTGTCGCTCCACCGGAGCAAACAAATTGATTATCACGTAAAGCAGCCTGCCACGGAATGACCGCACTTTGGACAACTTAGATTGAGGAGGCCATCGTAATCCAAATTGCCCTGCCGGCATTTTGGACAGAGAGCGCCCGCTCGAGGCTCGGCAGTAATTTCGGTGTCCGTCTCATCTTCAGCCTCGATCGAGACCAGAACGTATTCTGCTTGTTGTGCCGTCATTTTCTTGGTTTGCACCAAACCTTAACCTTAGATGCACGCAGGCGGCAAAGGTTACAGGTTCGCCCCTTTATCAACTGCCCCCTTTTCGCAAAAAGGCTTCCAGCTCCAGGCGATGGTAGAGACGCTGGCGGACATCGTCAGGAACAGATGGCGGCGTAGCGCTAACATGGTAGAGATAAATTGTCTTGCGCAGAGTGTCAATTACAATACGACAATTATCGCAGCCATCCAGATGGCGCTCAATCTCCTGGCAGAGCTCATCGCCCAAATCCCCATCCACATAATCGGATAAAGATGCCAATAAATGGCGGCAGTTCTCACCGTGTTCCATGTTCATAGGCTTCCAGCCTTTCGCCAAAATAGGAGGACAGGTCCTCTCGCAACTTGAGACGGGCCCGTGAGAGGCGCGTCTTGACCGCAGCTTCGCTGAGATTGAGTACTTCCGCAGTCTCCCGCGTAGACAAACCTTCAATTTCTCTCAACAAAAAGATTACTCGCAGACTGGCCGGAAGGCTATCGACCGCTCTGTCCAGGCTTTCGCGCGCCTCCTCGGACATCAATTCCCCTTCGGGAAGACAGCACCAATCCACGATCTGCAGGGGCTCCTGATCTTCATGCTCGTTTTCCCATGGCTCATTGACCGAGATTGTATCCGGATGCTTTTTTCGCAGGAGCATCAACGCCTCATTGGTCGCGATCCGGTAAAGCCAAGTTGAAATGAGAGCCCGCCCATCAAAGCCCTGCAGATGCCGATAAGCCTTAATAAACGTCTCCTGCAATACATCTTCCGCATCCTGAGGACTATTAAGCATCTTTAGGCCCAAGCGATAAACAAATGGCGAGTATTTGTCTACCAGCCTGGCGAATTCAGCCCGGTCTCCAGACCTGAGCGCTTCCAGAGAAAAATCTTCCTCGTGCCGGGCTTTACTCATTAGATGCATCCTGGTTTGAAAAGTTACACAGATTAATGATCCATCCCTCTAACATATGTGTGAATTACGAAATTTCGAGCCAATACCGAGGAGAGGGCTCATCTATTTTGGCCGCTCTTGATCAGATCTGTCAGGACTGCTTTTGGAAGGAATCCCCCTTGCTTCTTTTCCATGTCAAAGAGGATTTGAGTTAGCGTTATCGCCGTCCAGTCATCACCGGTGCCATTGTCATGTACCTGAATATCGTGTCCCTCACAAATCAATTCTGCCAGATCCTCAAGCGTGACATAGCATTTAGCCTCCGTATCGTAAAGCTTTCGGTTCGTATAACGCTTAATCATTCGCATGAAACCGCTCCAGGCAAACTGGCGGTATCTCAGGATTGGGACTTTTTCAAATCGTCGATCTTCTTGGATAGGGCCGTGATCTTTGCGCTTAATGCCTCGATATCGTCTTTGGTAGGAACATTCATTTGCTCGATAGCCTCTTCGACGCGCCGGTTAAAGCCAGCCTTTATCTCCCGCCTTCTTTCTTTGCGCTTCTCCACCATCTCGCGCATCAGCTCTTTCCCTTCCTGCTCGGCGATTTCGCCACGCTCCACCAGCCG
>DATCIL010000193.1:0-4521 GCA_036507795.1 Anaerolineales bacterium
GGGGGAATTGGCAAGTAACCTTTCTCTCAAGTACGGGATTTCTATCAGCCGCAAGTTTATTAGCGAAGATCGATGGCTCCAAGGAGATTCCGTGCTGCTGCGCAATGTGCGCGCCGAGGCTGTTGAAGCATGAAAGAAAACACCAAGTTGCTCCTCGAAAAAGCCAGTCGAGCGATACAGGCATCCGAAGCATTGTTGTCAAGCGGTTTTCCGGAGTTCTCAACGGGACGCGCGTACTACGCAATGTTTTACGTTGCTGAGGCTCTGCTCGAGGAAAAGGACCTACGCTTCAGCAAGCACGGCGGTGTCCACGGCGCTTTTGGCGAGCACTACGTAAAGACCGGGCTGTTTGATCCCAAGTTCCACCGGTGGCTACTGAACGCTTTTGACCAGCGCATTGAGGGAGATTACGGACCCGAGGTCGTTGCTGTACCTCAGGATGCACGTGAATTGATTAATCAAGCGGAAGAATTCTTAATGAAAGCCCAACATTTTCTTGGAGAATGAGATGAACGTTTCTGAGGCAATCCGTACAAAGCGCGCCGTGCGCGAGTTCAGCGAGAAAGCCCTGCCGGCTGAGGTGGTGGAGGCCATCCTAAACGCAGGTCGAAGAGCGCAATCCTCAAAGAACTCGCAGCCCTGGCACTTCATCGCCATTCAGGATAAAGCCAGGCTAAAATCCTTATCTGAGTGCGGTCGCTTTGCCGGTCACCTGGCAGGCGCCGCCCTGGGCGTGGCAATCCTCACCCCCGATCCAGCTCAGCGCTTCAGCATCATGTTTGATGCTGGCCAGGCGGCTGCCTATATGCAGTTGGTTGCGTGGGAACATGGCGTTGGCTCTTGCCTGGCCAGCATCTATGAGCCTGACAAAGCCCGGGAGCTGTTGAAGTTTCCCGAGGATTGGCACATTCGAATTGCGATCTCATTCGGCTATCCAAAGGATCCAGAAATAATCTCCCAGCCTCCCAAAAAAGGAGGGCGTCTCCCGATGGAGGAAATCGTGCGCTGGGAAACCTGGTAATCCGGTTTAGGGACCCGCTTGAAAGCCTTCTATCACGACCATTTCGTATTTCCGCTTCCGGAAGGTCATCGCTTTCCGATGAACAAGTATTCGCTTCTCAGGGAGAAGGTGCTGTCGGAAAGGTTGGTGGAAACAGCTCATTTACTGGTCCCGGATCCTGCGAGTGATGAGCAAATTCTGCGAGTGCACAGCCCTGATTATCTTTACCGGGTAGTAGCCGGTACCTTGTCGCAAAGAGAAACTCGCCGGATTGGATTTCCCTGGTCGGCCCAGTTGATCGAACGGTCCCGGCGGTCGGTAGGAGGCACGATTGCGGCCTGCCGCAGCGCATTCGTGGAAGGGACAGCAGTCAATCTGGCAGGCGGCACGCACCATGCCTATCCAGATCACGGCGAAGGTTTTTGTATCTTCAATGACAGCGCCATCGCAGCCCGGACCATGCAGGTGGAGGAGGGCGTGGGGCGAGTCATTATTGTCGATTGCGACGTGCACCAGGGAAACGGCACCGCCGTGATATTTAAAGATGACCCATCTGTTTTCACCTTTTCGATCCACGGCGCGAAGAATTTTCCGTTTCACAAAGAGACCAGTGATCTCGATATTGCCCTGGAAGATGGCACGCCGGATGCAGTCTACCTGGAGGCCCTGCAGACAGGACTCAAGAGAGCGCTAGAATTGGCGAAAGCAGACCTGGCGATCTATGTTTCGGGAGCCGATCCGTTTGCCGGCGATCGCCTGGGCCGCCTGGCTTTGTCAAAAGAAGGTCTGGTAGAGAGGGATCGAATTGTATTCGAGCATTGCTGGAAGGCGAGCATCCCGCAAGCCACGGTGATGGCCGGGGGATATGCTCGAAATGTTTATGACACGGTCGATATCCACTTTCAAACGGTCCGCACCGCTGCATTGTTTGCCAATCGCGCCAACGAAAGGATAAGGATTATATAATGACTACATATGGCGATGCTCTGAGCAGATATATTACCGAGTTGTTTGCTTCTGAAGACGAAGTCTTGAGGAAAATCTGGGAGAGCAACCGGGATAAAGGATTGCCCGCCATTAATATCAGGCCCGAGGAAGGGCGCTTTTTACAATTTCTGGCGCGAGCTTGCGGAGCGAAGAGAGCCGTCGAAATTGGCACGCTGGGAGGCTACAGCGGAATCTGGATCGCGCGAGGTTTGCTCCCCGGCGGGAAATTAATCACGTTGGAAAGAGAACCGGATCGAGCTGAGTTCGCCCGTGAGCACTTCGCCCTGGCTGGCCTGTCCGACGTCGTAGAAGTGCGGGCAGGTAACGCTCACAGACTGTTAAATTCACTGAGCCAGGAAGGCCCGTTTGATTTCGTCTTCATCGATGCCGACAAAACCGGATACGACGCCTACTTCACCTGGGCACTGGACAACGTTCGAGTTGGCGGCGTTATTGCTGCCCATAATGCATTTCGCGGTGGAGGTGTACTGGAAAGTTCAGGCGTAGATGAGAGCACAGCGACCATTCAGGCATTCAATCGACGCGTGGCCAACGAATCGAGGGTGATCAGCACGATTTATCCAGCCGGCGATGGCATGATCCTCGCCGTTAGAACCGAATAAGGCCTGCGCCGAAATTTGCAACTTTTCCGCCTTTAATGCGTAAATACATGTAGAGGTCTGTGATGGGAAATTCATCATGGACCAGGAAGTTGAGGAAGGAATAAGCCAGGGATAGGCTCAACTCCCTGGCGCACGTGAGGAGATATTCAAATGGCATTCTCAGCAAATGGCAGAAAACTGCGGCGTTCGCGCCGGAACAGGGTGTTATTTGGGGTGGCTGGAGGGATAGCCGAGTTCTTTGGCGTTAGCGCTTTCTGGATCCGCCTGGCGTTCCTGATCGCCTTGATCCCTGGCGGTGTTCCGGGTCTGGGGCTTTATTTGCTGCTGTGGTTAATTATTCCGAGTGAATAGGAAATTTACGCAAAAATAAGCTCCGGACCAGTCCGTCACAATAACAAGCAGGCAGCGCATCCCGAGCTGCTGCCTGCTTGTTATTAATTTAGCGCCATGACCAAAAAGCGAATTGACCCGAAGCGATGCGGTTCGGGGACGCCTCGCCTGAAGCCTCCGCAACGTAAATACCCGGAGGCATGCCTGGTTCCAAGGCAGCGTAGACTAGGCGCTGCCCATCAGGCGACCAGATGGTGTCAGAACGCTGGTACTGATCGAAGAATGGGATAATGTTTAGCAATTGACTGCTGGGCACAAATAATGCTATTTCCCGAGCCTCACCCGTAGAAGTCTCCAGCACCCGTAAACTAAGTTTGAGCGGAGAGTCAGGATCGCCGGACTGAACGAGCTCCTCCCCAGGAGTCTCGATCACCGGAACAAAATAGGCTATCTGGCTGCTGTTGGGCGACCAAAAGAAAGCAATTACCTGGTCATCGGCAGTGCTGGTGGCTTGCTCTGGCTCGTCCGGATCGATCACTTTCAGCGAGCCGGCCAAAATCTGCGTGGCGGGACTGGCACCAGCCAGGTAGGCCAGTTTTTCACCGTCCGGTGACCAGGCAAAAGCTATAGCGCCTTGGGACGTAACCAGCGATTTCTTTATGATCCCCTGATCATCGGTTAGCGTTAAAGCGTTCTGTCCTTCTTCACCCTCTCCAACAAGCAGCAATTCGTCTCCATTTGGAGACCATGCTGGGGCTTGAAATGCCGCCGGAGGCAAATCAAGGTCGCTTTCGATAATCCCATTATCCAATTCCAGTAAAGTCAGCCGGGCATCCGGTCTTGTCGCAGCCGCTCCGCCGGTGTGGGTGATGATACGACGGTGATCCGGAGACCAATCCCAATAGAAGGGCTGACCCGTGCCGAGCACCTGCAATTCGCCTTGACCAGCGGAGACCATTTGGAGTGAAAGACCGGTTTCGCCCGCCTTAGAACTCAAGAACGTCACCTGGGTACTGTTTGGCGCCCAATATAAATAAAAGGGGATGTCATCATTGCTTTTATACGCCTCAATCAATTCTTCCCTGCCGATGGTGGCGATAAACAGGCTGACCGATTCAATCTCGGCATTGGACCGCGTGGTTCCAATAAAAGCCAGCTTCTGACCGTCCTGAGACCAGGTAGGGTATTGATAAAAGCGTTCCTTCTCCCCGGAGCCGGGCGCCAGCTGAGCATCCATTGTGATCGGGTGAACGGCATCACCAGCCTCGTTTGTGGTATAGATGTTCCCATCAGTGCCTGCGTAGGCAATCAATCCATTTTGGTTTTTGAAAATATTTTTGATTGGGTTTTGACGGAGAAGATTTTGTGAAAGGCGGCACGCTGATGCATTTAGCAGGAATACGAATAGAGCAAGCCAAAGAATCGGTCTCTTCATTTCAAGACTGCCTGTCCTGATGAATCCAAGCATCATTAGCCGCATGCGCCTTCGTCAGCGTGACCAGAAATTCCCTAAAGGCATCGTAACCAACTCGTATGATGGCACTTCAAGGCAAATAACGGAAAGGCGGCGATATCCCATAC
>DATCIL010000194.1:0-1928 GCA_036507795.1 Anaerolineales bacterium
GTATATGCGCAAACAGCCTGAGACCTATGATCAGTGCCTGCAGGTGGAGCGTAGGTTACGTAGAGAGAGTCCCGACCCTGATGAGCAGCGCCGCAAGCCCACCTGCTCCTCACCGGCGAATGTTGAGCATCTTCCTTTCCCTTACGATGGCGTGCCGACCAATTTGGAGGGCTATCTTCAGGAAGCAGTCGAAGTCGGCGTGCTTGATGAGCCACCGGATATGGAAAAGCTAGGTCAACTGAAACTCGTTCAGGAAGGCTTTAAGGAACTCGAAGCGCGGGAAGAGTTCAAGGAAGACTTGCAGCGGATCAAAAATCTGGCGGGACGGCTCGGATATTGAGCCCGGATTCCCCAGGTAGAAGTTGACACAGGGAGCAAGGTGCGAGCCATCCGTAGCGAAGGCAATGGGCCTCTGCCCCTAAGAGGTTTGAGACCATCAGTGCTGTGGATAGTATCCGTAACCCGCCTGCAACAAATTGCCAAGCACCAAAAAAGACTTTGATACTGCGCAGCTCGGTGCCTTCGCTACTCCAGTCTCACACCTTGCTCCGCCGACACTGTAACTCACTCTCCGTTGCGGATCGCTGGACTCCAATCACTTGAAAAGCGCTGGCCACTTTTCGCGAATTTTCTTTGCCAGCTCAGGACTGGTTTTGATTGAAGGCGGAAACTCCTTTATATACTTGTAGGGCTTGCAGGCAAGGATAATTCCTAGTGAGCGCGTGCGGTCATCGAGTTGTCTCTGCTCCGGGGTAAGCAACGGGTTGGACCAGTTTCCCCACCATCCCTTAATTGTCTCAATTTCTTCCGGCTCGCTCCTGGTCCCTAACGCCCATAGCACCTCGGAGATGTTGGAGGGATCGATGTCCTCGTCCACCACGATTACGTATTTCAGCGCATAAGCCGTCGCCAACACTCCTGCGGCGATCACTGCCGCCTGTTTTGCATGCCCGCCATACAATTGCTGGAGTGAAATGACCGCGATTCTGCGCACCGTGGCTTCTTCTATCATCCACGTACCCTTTACGCCGGGAATCTGCCTGTCCAGTTCAGCCCAGAGCGCGGCTGCTTTCTGTATATGCCTGCCCAATGTCCAGACGCGGGGCAGGATCGAAGGAGGATTACCCTGGAGAATAGGGTCGTTACGGTGCAGAATGGACTTAACCCGGAAGGCAGGCAACTGCCGGATGCCACCGGCATAATATCCGTCCCATTCGCCAAAGGGCCCCTCCGGCCTTGTTTCGACTTCACGCGGTACAAGCTCGCCCTCGAGCACGATCTCCGCTGTGGCAGGAATAGGCAGGTCAGTGACTACCCCTTTGGTGACTTCGATAGGTTTTTTTTGCCATCCCCCTGCCCAATCATATTCCGACAGTCCCCAGGGAATGTCGAAGTGCGCAGCCGCGTACAGGATCGGAGCTTGTCCGCAGCAAATAGCCATCGGACAGGCCAACCCCTTGGCCCAGTATTTCCTCGCGATAATATTCCCGTGGTGACCTTGCGCTAAGGACACGGTGGCAGTGGACTTGTCCTGAATTTGAACCCGATACGTTCCGATGTTGATCCGGCCATCATCCGGATCTCTTGTTACCACCGCACTACCCGTCCCAATATAGCGGCCACCATCCAGCTCATGCCACTTGGGCGTGGGAAACTTGTACAGATCAATATCGTTCCCGAGCAAAATGTTTTCCTTCACCGGACCACTGGCAACCCTCACCGGTGGAACAGGCGTGAGATCTTCTTTAAGCTTATCGCGAAACGCCTTCACCAGCTCGATACCCTTAGCCTCCTGCGGCAGTCCGAAACAAAGAGCGATTCTCTTCGCTGAGGTGGCCAGGTTGGTAGCGACCCGGTATCCTGGGGAGTACCCTTTGATCTTATCGAACACCAACAATGGTGAATCGGGAGTTTGTGATTGCAGGTCA
>DATCIL010000195.1:0-6527 GCA_036507795.1 Anaerolineales bacterium
GTCAAGCTCTCGCCGGATCTGTCCGAAAAGGAGCTTGAGGATGCCTTAGAGGTGATGTTAGAAGTAGAAATGGACGGGGTGATTGCTGCCAATACGACAGTCGGGCGAGATGGGCTTACCTCGACCAGGGCAAACGAAGCGGGCGGGTTGAGTGGCGAACCGCTTGGCCGGCGCAGCACGGAGATGGTGAAGCAAATCAACTGTTTTACTGGCGGGCGCCTGCCGGTGATCGGAGCCGGCGGCGTGATGAGCGCCGCAGACGCCCGGGAGAAACTCGCCGCCGGCGCAGTGCTTGTTCAAGTATATACCGGTCTGATTTATAGAGGTCCCGCTCTGGTGAAAGAGATTCTGAGGAATCTGTGAGGGGGGTTTATTTACGGAATGGCAAACTCGAACTGCCAGGCCCCCTCAGACTGCCGGAAAGCCGTCGTCCTGCCGACGACCTGGAAAAAGGTGACGCCGGGCCTGAACGCCAGCGGCTCTCCGCTCGGGGATCGCAGGCCGAGCACTCCCTGCTCTTCAGGTCGCCTCCAGGTGGCCGGGTAAGCAAAACCGTCCCGGAAAAGGAGCGCAGAGCCTTCCCCGATCAGGTGAATTTTGACGATTTCCGTTGTGAGCGTGTTGACGAAGTATTCGTGCGGGACAAACAGGACGACGACGTTATCGGCGCCAACCGGCTGGCCCGTCGAGGCGTCGAACAGGGGTGCAACTTCCCGTCCTTCAGAGGCATTGTCATCGTGCGTCTCCGCGAAGCGCAAATATTCGCCGGTATCCGGGTTAAACAGCCAGCGGTTGTGGATGATAGCGGAGTAATGCAGGTCGATGCTCGTACCCGGAGCACCGCTCAATGGCGCCTGGTCGCTGAACAGCATACCGTTTAAGTTCTGGCGGCTGTTGTCCGTCCCTCGCGCAGTGATGAATTGGCTCATCGCCGCCGTGTTGGCGAACATGTTGTTGTAGCTGACGATCTGGCGATCCCGGCAAAGCGGGACATACAGGTCGGGTCTGCAGCTGCGCTTAGTATCCTCAGGCTGTTCCAGGACAAAGTGGTTGACCACTGATCTGCCCAGCTCCACAAAATGATCCATGACACGCTTGTCGGCGTTTCCGAAGACAAAGATGGACTGGTACATCGTGAAAATGTGCTCGTCAAAGAAACGGCCTGAGCGAATCGGTCCGGCTTTTTCGGCGTCGTCCCCGTAGTAAAGGGCGATGAAGCGGGTGATGCCGCGTTCCAAATAGTATTCGTAGACGATGTCTGCAAAGGAAAGTCCCGATTGGGGCCGGACGTAGCGCGGGTAATTGGTGATTTTGATGGCGATGGGGCGGCGTTCCAGGCGTGTCGGATCAGAAACCGGCCGCCCGGTCAATGGATTTATGTCAGGCGGAAAATCATCCGGGCCATACGAAAGGGTCACCGCGGTTGCGCTCGGGGTCTCCGTAGGAGTGCTGGTGGGTGCGAGAGTGGAGGTAGGAGCCAGGGTTTGGGTGGGTATTGGAGTGAAGGTCGGGCCTGGCTCTGCTGTTGGCGTGCTCGTATTTTGTCGGGTAGTCGGTTCCTGGTATGCTTTAACCTCAGGCTCCGAAGCGGAAACGACCAGTGCCATCGAGGCAATCACGAAGCCCAGGCTCATGGTCAGGGTAAGGGCGAAGAATGCCGCCATTCGTTTGACCTTCCTGGGGCTGATGCTCCGTTTTCCCATAGCGCGCCACAAGAAAAAAATCACGATAATCATGCTGTCAAAATTGAAACTATTATTGCAGAATTTGGAAATTATGATACTATTTTTTCATTCGATTTCCCCCTACAGAAATGTAAGCGGCGCCCGGACCTACAGGAATGAAAAGGGTAGCGGAATTGGCTTGTGCCTGGGGCTGTCGGTGTTCGAGCCGTGGCTACGGGGCGAACCTGGATAGACCCTGAAGTGGCAGGGTTTTTATAGGAGTTGTCTCGTAATCACAGTCACAGAGGGGAATTTCGTGTGGCAAAATGTGGTCGAATCAAGAACTCGTGGAGAAAAGCCAGAAACGCGCCGTTTAGCCCCCACATCAATGCAACGGCCGAGAGTGAATCCTCTTCCAGCCCCGGTAAAAACAATTGAAGGGAAATCATGAAGAGGGAGAGACACAACAGGCCCAGCATCAACGCCAAAGGCAATCTCCGTGTGCTGAGGCCCAAAGCTATCCCATTCTTCCAACCAATATGCGCTCAGGCCTCTTGTATACAGCGACGCCAACCGCTGATCGGCTTCTTCGTCCATGCCGCTTAACTGTTCATCAAGGATGGTTATTGGTTTCCGTTGTGGATTTTGCGCGATGACGATCTCCCCCTGCTCTCTATAGGTCCACTTCCCCGGGGTTTGATTTGGTGTTTCCTTTAGCACTTTGCCGTAGGCATAATCATATAACTCATCGATGGTGATCAGGCCATCTTTGTTGGCGTCCGCTGCCCCGGACTGCAGGCCGCCGATCAGGTGGTGAGTGAAGACCGAGTTGACCGGCTCGCCAATTGCCTGTTCGCCCTCCCAGGCGTATTGCGTGGCATCGGTCGCAGTAAGCACCACCCGGCCGTAACCGGTGCCTTCAAAAGCGGCCGAGGTGCCCACCGAGGCGCCGGGACTGCCCTTTGTTCCCCTGGCAAACGCGCCGCTGTGGCAACAGTCTAAAATCAATAATTGGCGCTGGGAGCGGCTGTTGTTCATTTCGTCCGTGATGAACGCGGCCGGGATAGCCGTCGCCCGCAGCAGCGGGCGTTCGGTGTCTTTCACCGCCAGGAATAACCGCCCGTGCATGTCCAAAACACCGTGACCCGAGAAATACAGCAACAGCAAATCTTCACGGTCCTTCGAAGCAAAGAAATTCGAAATAGCCCGCCTGACGATGTTGGAGGAAGCGTTAACCAGCACTTTGACGTCGTCAAAACCGCCGATCTCCGCATCGAGCAGGACATCTGCCAGGTCGCCAACGTCCACGTCGGGCGTTGCCAGGCGTGACAGGGTGCTGTCGCGGTATGCGCTGTTTCCGATAACCAGGCCAAGTTTGCGGTTCACAAAATCGTTTGCTCCTGCTAAAGGGGTCGGAGGAGTGGTGGTCGGCTTATGGCTTTGAGGTCAACGCGGCAGATAACGATCCAATCAGCTGGTTTAATTCCTCTTGAGAAATGGCTTTCGGAGAATATTCCAATTCGATCGAGCGATCGCCGACCTGCGATTTTATCTTCACCTTGCGATCTTCGGTGCGCATCACCCAGGACTGCAGGAACTCGACCAGCTTGGGCACGAACACGGGCATTGTGCTGATAACCAGCGTGCCAATGGTAAACGCTTCCGCTGATTTCGTTCCCGGCGGGGCTTTCGAACCGGTCGCCAGATCAACCTGTTCGAGCTGCAGTTCCAGCAGTTCGCTCCGCAGCGCGCGGGTAACCTCGTCCAGTTCATCTGCATCCATTCCTGCCTCGGAACGAATTTCTAAATTTAATTTCAAGGGGAATTGCACCTCGTCAGCCATGGGTACCTCTTTTGAGTGTAAGAAGGCAGATTTATTGTCAATCGGTCTAAACTAACCAGGTCTTGGTGCAAAACCTTGCGAAGGTTGGACTTCCGGGATCAACATATGGGCGCAAAACCTTCGCAAGGCTCGGTGCGAAACTAACTACATTATATAGAATATTAAGGTCAAAATCAACCGGTTTCGATTCATGGAAACTGGTTCTGATAAGCCTGGAGGATTGCGCAATTCTGATGGTTGAACCTGGCGCGCACCTGCTATGCCTACGGAATCTGGAACTGGAATCGCCAGTTCCCATTCTCCGGATTCGTCACCAGGGTGTATTGCCCGGTGACCTGGAACCAGGTATTTCCGGGTTTGAAGGGATAACGTTCACCGTTTGATAATGTCAGGAACATCACGCTGTCTGCGCTCGGGTGGTTCCAGATGACTTCATATGCTTTTCCATCCCGGAGGGCATACCCCGGCCCGCTTCCGGTGAAGTTGATCTCAATAATTTCACCCGGAGGCCGGTTGAAGTAGCTGTGCGGGACCAAGAGGACGACGACGTTGGCTGCCGATACCTGCTCTTCCGTCAGCCGGTCGGTCATCGGTTGGAATTCTTCTTCCTGCCCTTGATCCAGCAGCAGGTCATCCTGGAAACGCAGGTATCTCCCGGATTTTGTATCGTATTCCCAGCGATTGTAATTGTCAATCGAATAGCGCGTCGTGACGGATTCGGCCGGCTTACCCGCGGCCGGCGGCTGCATTTGAAATCGCATGCCTTCGAGGTTTTGAAGGCTGTCATCAATTCCCCGCAATGCTGCGTAGGCATGGATCTGTTCTGTTCCGCCCAGCAAAAAATCGTACCGGTTGGGTTGCTCCCGGCACATCGGGTCTTCCGCCGTCGGCGGGCACGAACTCCTCTGCCCTTCCAATACCAGGCGGTCGCTAAAGTCCGAGTAGAGCAGCCGGTTGTTGATGCGCCAATCTGCGCCGCTGTAGGCAAAGATGCTGTGGAACATTTGCACCAGCGGCCCATCCGGAAGCCTTCCCGAACGGATAGGACCTACCAGGTCGGCATCCTGCCCGTAATAGATCGCATGAAGCCGCGTATAGCCATCATTGTGATAGTAGTCGAAGACGATATCCGCCAGGGATACCCCCCAGGGTGGGCGATTGTTGCGGGGAACGATGTTGACTTTGACCGCCACGGGCCGGCGCTGTAATATTTCCTCATCGTTAACGTATAATCCGGTCAGGGGGTTGACATCATCCGGGAAGCCTGTGGGCCCGAACCCCTCTTCAGGATAAACCAGCGTAGGTGTTGGCGTCAAAGTTGGCGTCGCGGACGGTTTGGGCGTCGCTGTATCGGTTGGAACCTCCGTTGCGGTCGCCGTAAAGGTTTCGGTCGGATCAATCACCTGGGTCGCTGTTTCGACAGGCTCTGGCAGGCTCGTAGAACAGGCCGAGATTAGGAAACCCAGGACGACCACGATAATGAGCTTCTTTGTCATTGGTGTCCTCGTTGCTAGGTTTTACACAAAGACGAGATCAAAAGCGAATCATAACCGATTTGGCGGGCTTTGCCAAATGATCGGGCAGCTCTCCACTTGATCGTGGGAAAAAGCCCTCCCCAAAAAACTGACGCCCCCTGGTGTTTTCATAGAGAACCACCTATAATTCTAAACATATGCAGCTTTCGACGGAGACACGGCTAATCCAACACAAGTCAATCAAAGTGATCCTTTTGCTGCCAATAGGGTTGCTGTTTTTGGGATGGCTGCTCAACACGCCCTCCGGTCTTCTGGGAAAAGCCGATGCCATCGGGTATGCTGTCTGCCATCGCATTGACCTGCGCACCTTTCATCTCGGCGATCGCCAGCTGCCGCTCTGCGCCCGTTGCACCGGCATGTACCTGGGCGCCATGCTGGGGCTGCTCTACCAATTCGCTCTGGGGCCGCGCCGGGCTGGCTCGCCTCCCCGGCGCGTAATTGCCGTGTTGGCCGGGCTGCTGGCTGCATTCGCCGTCGATGGACTTAACTCGTACTTTTCCTTATTCCCTATTGGTCCCATCCTATACCAGCCGGGCAATGTTTTGCGGCTGGTTACGGGCACCGGTATGGGCGTAGTCATCGCAGCCGCTCTATACCCGGCATTCAACCAGACGATTTGGCGGGACTGGGAGCCAAAAGCCTCTCTCGGCGGATTGAAGCCGTTGGCTGGCTTGCTTCTATTGGCCATTTTGCTCGACCTGGTCGTCTTGAGCGAAAATCCCCTGGTCCTGTATCCCCTAGCCCTGGTCAGCGCTGCCGGCGTCATCGTCGTGCTAACCATGGTTTACACGATGGTCTGGCTGCTCATCTTTCGAGCGGAGAACCGTTTTCTTTCGCTCCAGGGACTGTGGCTGCCTCTGATGGGCGGTTTTGCCCTGAGCTTGCTGCAGATCGGGCTGTTTGACCTGCTGCGTTATCTTTTAACGGGCACCTGGGATGGTTTCCACATTGGATAAAAGGTTCAGATTGGGAGTTTACTAGCTACCCGACACTTTAGGAATGAGAGCCAAAACGCTGGTTGAGCGCCGCACTGAGTTTATCGAAGTGTAGCGACGAAGGAGCGTATCGAGACCCGTTTTGGCGGCAGTTCTTGGTTTCGACGCCGTGCTGAGCCTGGTCGACGCATACGTTGCAAAGAGCGCAACTACTCAACCAGCGAACCGCCTGCAGTGAAAACCGTCAGGTAGCCAGGGAGTTTAAGAATGGAAGTATTATCCGGCATCTTTTCTGCTTTCGGTTTATCGGCCTCGGCCGGACTGAACGCCTATATCCCGCTGTTGATCGTTGCACTTCTGGCGCGCTATACGGAGCTGATCCGCCTGAACCAGCCTTGGGATACTCTCGCCAACGGTTGGGTTATTGCTTTACTGGTGGTGCTGTCGGTGATCGAATTCTTCGCCGACAAGATTCCAGCCGTAAACCACGTCAATGACGCCATTCAAACAATCATTCGTCCGGCAGCCGGCGCCATTGCCTTTGCCGCCA
>DATCIL010000196.1:0-4287 GCA_036507795.1 Anaerolineales bacterium
CCCTGTAGCTCCCACCCATATTTTGATTGTGCCTGATAAGCATATTCCATCTGTTAACGAAATTGAAGCGGAGGATGAGAAACTGGTAGGACACATGTTTAATGTCGCCCGCCAGCTCGCCGAACGCGAAAATATCCAGGATTCCGGCTACCGCCTGATCATCAATACCGGTCCGGACGCCGGACAGGTCGTCTTCCACCTGCACCTGCACGTCATTGGAGGACAACCCATGCGCCATCCAATGGGCTAATAAGAAGGAGACAATATGCTCGTTCGCAACCATATGACCCCCAACCCGGTTACCGCCAGCCTTAAGACCAGCTACTCCGAGGCTCGCGAATCGATGCGTGAGCACAAGATTCGCCGATTGCCAATTCTGGACCGGGGATCTCTTGTAGGCATCGTCGTCGAAAAGGACTTGCTGTCGAACCAACCCTCGCCGGCAACGACGCTCAGCATCTATGAGATGTTATCGCTTCTGGAACGTCTCACTTTAGGTCAGATCATGTCCAGGCCGGTAGTTACCGTCGAGGGGGACTGTCCGATGGAAGAGGCCGCCAGGATCATGGTGGCCCGGAAAATCGGTTGTCTTCCCGTGATGGAGGGAGAGAAGCTCGTGGGCATCATCACGGAGACCGATATCTTTAAAACACTCGTTGAAGTCCTGGGCGGCGAAGAAACCGGCACCCGCCTCATCCTTCGCCTGCCTGAGAGGGTCGGCGAACTGGCCCGGGCAACCTCTCAGATTGCCGAGGCCGGCGGTAACATCATTGCAGTTACAACCTCAAGGATTCTCGAGGATAGCCAACGGGAGGTGACGATCAAAGAGAGTGGAGCAGACCCTGAGACCCTCAAGAACTTATTGAAGAGCAGCGGGACGATCGTTGTGGATCTGCGCTGGAGCGCTCAATACCAGCCGCGCTTGTTCGGATAGTTCACACCTGTAATTGTTTTCGCCTCCTCCACCATTAATACTCATAATGGGTATAATGAATGCCATGAGCACGAAAGAAAGTCTTCAGGATTCTCTCAAGGACGCCCTGCGGGCGGGCGATGCAACACGCAAAGCCACCTTGCGCATGGCCTTGGCGGCGGTTCATAACGCTGAAATTGAGAAGCGCGGCGAATTGCAGGAACCCGACGTCCTGACCATTTTGCAGAAAGAAGTCAAGTCGCGGCGCGAGACGGCGGAAGAGGCCCGTCAGGCCGGGAGGCAAGACATCGCTGAACAGGCCGAACAAGAGATCGCCATCCTGGAAGAATTCCTCCCTAAACCGCTGTCTCGTGAAGAGTTGGTAGAGCTGGCGCGCCAGGCAATCTCTGAAGTTGGCGCCACATCGCCCCGCGAAATGGGTCAGGTAATGAAAGTGCTGATGCCCCGTGTCAAGGGTCGCGCGGATGGATCAGAAGTCAGCCAGGTTGTCCGCCAGCTGCTCGTCTAGAACGGTTGTCTATGCGAAAAAGGCGCCTTTTCTTGGTATAATCCCAGGCTTATGACAAACAACAGGCGGTGGGTTGCTTTGGAACGGACCAACCAGAAGAATTTTTTCCTGGGTTTGCTCCTTCTCGTATCCCTGGGCCTGACCTTCCTGGCCCTCGAGATGCCGGTTTTCACACGCTTATCGGCTCCTCAACTCGAGGCAGGCCAGGTTGCCCCTCAGGATATCGTCGCTCCGCGCGCCATCACTTATGTAAGCCCAGAGATTACCGAGCAGCAGAAAGAAACTGCGGCGCGCGCCGTTGCGTCAATATACACTTCAC
Source organism: Anaerolineales bacterium (assembly GCA_036507795.1). GTDB lineage: Bacteria > Chloroflexota > Anaerolineae > Anaerolineales > UBA4823 > DASQQR01. The sequence continues at coordinate 1,762 of DATCIL010000196.1, forward strand.
CAGATACCGGAATCGCCCGGCGCCAGCTGGAACGCCTGCGCGCTACCCTTGCCTATATCAGCAACGTTCGATCTGATTCTTTCGCACAAACAGAGCAAAAAATTGCCGACCTGGCGGCTTTGGAGGACATTCACGTAGACCAGGAGACTGCCCAAAAAATCCTGGCACTTACAGATGCCAGATGGCAGGCGGTTCAACAGGAAGCCATCGTCGTCTTAGAACAGGTAATGCGCAATAACATCCGTGAAGACCGGGTTGAGGAAGCCCGTCGCGGCGTCCCTGCCCTGGTCAGTCTGGCCTTGCCGGAAGAACAGGCTGCCCTGGTCGCAGAGCTCGTATCCGGATTCGTCGCACCGAACAGCTTCTTCAGCGAAAGCCTGACCGGAGCGGCCCGCGAGCGGGCGCGTGAATCGATAGAGCCTGTCACGGTTTCGTTTGTTCAGGGAGAAACGATCGTCCAGCGGGGTCAAGTCCTCTCGGTCACCGATATCGAGGCGCTGCAGGAACTCGAACTCATTCAATCGCCCTATACCTGGAAAGATTGGGTCAGCGCCGGCTCGCTGGTGCTCGTATTGGCGTTTTTCCTTCTACTTTACTTGCGCCGCAAACCACACCTCACTCAGGATCTACGTGGTCTGACGGTAATTGTGGTGCTGTTCCTGGTGACCCTGATCGCGGGACGGATGATTGTGACCGGGCATACCATTCTTCCTTATGCCTTTCCCCTGGCCACGTTCAGCCTCATCATGGCCTCCCTTTTTGGCGCCGAAGCGGCTCTGGTATTCACCCTGCCGCTATCGATTCTATTCGCGTATGATCTTCCAAACGCCCTCAGCGTGAATGTCTATTACTTGCTTGCCGGGTTCTTCGGTGTTTTTACCCTTGGCTCCGGTCACAGGATGAGCGCTTATTTCTGGTCGGGGTTGGCTATCTCTGTTGCAGGCGCCCTGGCGATTTTGGCCTACGGTCTTCCCCAACCAAATACCGACCTTATAGGAGTAGCCACTTTAATGGGCATCTCCTTGTTGAATGGAATTGCCTCCACTACCCTGACCATTTTGCTTCAGTTCTTCCTGGCTCAGTTCCTGGGAATGACCACTGCCCTACAGCTCATGGAAATTTCTCGGCCGGATCACAAGCTGATGCAGATTCTGCTCAGAAAGGCTCCTGGTTCATACCAGCACAGCCTGCAGGTTGCCAATTTGGCCGAGCAAGCTGCCGAACAAATCGGGGCGGATACGCTGCTGACCCGGGTTGGCGCCCTTTACCATGACGCGGGCAAAGCCCTCAATCCCTTCTACTTTATCGAAAATCAGGTCTCTAACAACCTGAATCCTCACGATGACCTGGATCCGGCTACCAGTGCGGCCACAATTATCCGGCATGTCACTGATGGTTTGGAACTGGCCCAAAAACATCGCCTGCCCCGCAGGATCCAAGATTTCATCGCTGAACATCATGGCACGATGATCACCTATTACCAGTACGCCAAAGCCGTAGAGGCTGCTGGCGGCGACGAGAGCAAAATTGACAGGAATAAGTTCCGTTATCCCGGACCTCGCCCGCAGTCCCGCGAAACAGCAATCTTGATGCTGGCTGATGGTTGTGAAGCGCGGGTCCGGGCAGAGCGTCCCAAAGACGCCGACGAACTGCGCGCCATGATTAGGAGCACGGTTGACAACCGGGTTAGTACCGGCCAACTACATGATACGGACCTCACATTGAAAGAGCTGGACAAGATCGTAGAATCTTTCACTACCACGCTCCGGGGAATTTACCACCCGCGCATCGAATATCCGCGCACAGAAAAATCTGAGGAACTGGCAGCCAGCTCGACCCCTACTGTTCCCAGCGCAGACCACCCGGCTTCTGAAGTGCCCATCCGGTCATCGGCCACCAGCGAAAAGGCATGATTTACCTGGAAATTGACGAGGAATATTCTCAGAAGTTTGACGAGGCAAACCTGACTCGCGCCGCCAGATTTGCGCTCGAACATTCCGGCAAATCTCCTGAAGCAAGTCTAACGCTGGTCATTACCGGGGACGATCGTTTGCAGCAGATGAACCGCGAGTATCTGGCCGTTGATGCGCCGACCGATGTACTCTCCTTTCCCGACGGAAGCGTAGATCCTGACACCGGGCAGCCTTATCTTGGGGATATCCTGATATCATTTCCTCGCGCCGAGGCGCAAGCGCGAGCGGGCGGGCATACGATTCTGGAAGAAATGCAGCTTCTTGTTGTGCACGGCGTTCTTCATCTCTTGGGCCATGGCCACGCCGAGCCGGGTGAGAAGGAGCGGATGTGGGCGCTCCAGTCCGAAATATTATCCGCACTGGGAATATCCATTGATATTCCCGCCGAGTAGATGCGTTTGTTTTTTAGATCCCGCTCTCAATCTTTTCGCTATGCCTTCTCCGGCTGGTGGTTTGTAATCCGCACCCAACGGAATGCCTGGATTCATGCTGTCATCAGCATCACCATCATACTTACTTCGTTCTGGTTGGACCTGGGCCGCCGGGATTGGGC
>DATCIL010000197.1:0-1058 GCA_036507795.1 Anaerolineales bacterium
CGGCCTACCTGGAAATTTTTAACCAGTGCATCGTCCCCATCGATCAAATTTTACGAAATCCCGACTCGCCCTGGTTTGACTCGCGACCGCGCTGCGATCTCGTCGCTCTTTCTTTGCGCGAGGCAATGTTGGAACTCGAAATAGAGCTGGGGGCAGACATAAAAAAATGGCACTGGGGACACATCCACACGCTTTCACTCAATCACCAGTTGGGCCGTTTGTCGCTCCTGAGGCCCATTGTCTCCGTCGGTCCGTTCGCCTCCTCCGGCGACGGCAGCACGATCAACATGGGTTTTTACCGCCATTCCGATCCATATCATCACACCGTCGGACCGTCCCTTCGGGTTATCGTCGACCTTGGCGATTGGGAACGGTCGGGTTTCATACTTTCGTCAGGGCAGTCGGGGCGTCCCTATTCGCCTCACTACGCTGACCAATCCCCGCTATGGCGTAACCAAGGCTACGTCCGCATAGGCGCCACTGATGAGGAGATCCATAAATGCTCCCTTTTGTTCCTGACGCCGCCGAAATAAGCCGGCCGGGGCAGGAGGTTTGCCAAAAAAACCGTGAATCTTTGGAATAAATCGGTTCCGCCGGCTGTTTATCAGACAAGGGGTCTTTTTTTCGGAACCGGTTCCAACGAGTTCTTCGAAGGTCCTGGGAGTCTTACAAATTGTGGACAACGCAGATGGTATAGTCGCGCATATTCCGCCTTTGCGGCGCTACGCAAGGGCGCTCACCGGCGATCATGCCGCCGCCGAGGACCTGGTTCAGGACACCCTGGAGAGGGCCTGGAAGCGGTTCCGGTTGTGGCGCCAGGGCACTAACCTACGCGCCTGGTTGTTCGCCATCATGCACAATGTTTTTCTCAATCAGGTGAAAGCCGACCAGGGCAGGCAGAATCAAGCCATCGATAGCGCCGAAGTTAACTTGCCCGTCGCACCACCACAGGACGAGCGGCTGGATTTAAGAGACCTGAACAGAGCGCTACGAAAACTCTCCGCGGAGCAAAGGGAAGTGATTTTGTTGATAGGTCTAGAGCAGATGTCATATGACGA
>DATCIL010000198.1:0-7366 GCA_036507795.1 Anaerolineales bacterium
AGACCGAAATTGTCATCTTGCAAGGCTGTCAGGCTGGTCGCATCGACTTCAATCTGGACATCCTCGAAATTAAGCCCGGGACTGGCCCAGAGCATGCGGTAGCTTTCAGAGACAAAAATGCGGTATGAGCCGTCTTCATAACCTAGAGTACCCGAAGACTGCCGAGAGATACGATCCCAGCCGCTGCCAGGGTCGGAAAAGTCGTCTTGAAAGAGCACTTCGCCGGAGGACACTTCCAAGGATTCGAGGGAAAAAGGTAATTCCTGGCAGGCAGAGAGGACCAGGGCCAACAAAACCAGGCCGGGTAAAGATCGCATGGTAGTGCTGGTTATTGTAGCACAGGCACCGCGGCGGGCAACCATAAACTACGGGAAATACTGCTCGAGCAAGCGGGCAGCCTGCAGGGCGGTCGCATGATGCGGCGGAGCCAACGACCTGGCCAGGGTTAGCTGCTGGTGAGCTCGAGCGGCATCCCCCTGAAGCAGGAAGAGAAAACCGAGATGCAGCCGCGCGGGAGCAAAACCGGGATCATTTCGTAAGGCGCGGCGGTAAAAACGCTGCGCAGAAACCGGATCATCGAGCAAAGTCAATACCTGTCCCATCACATCTAGCGAGGCCGGATCGTCGGGGTCCAGGACGAGAGCCTGGCGAGCAGCGGGTAAACCGACCTGGCGGACATCGATATCATAGTTCACCGAGAATGAAGCCAGGTAGCGCCAGTAGACCGGGTTATCTGGAGCGAGGTCGACCGCCTGCCGAAAATATTCATGCGCCGAACCGATCTCTCCCATGCCAGCCAGCGTATCTCCCAATTCGATATGCAGCGTTGGGTTATCTGGTTCCGCAGCAAGGGCGGCGTGAAGGTAAACTAAGGAAAGATCATCCCGGGCTTGCCTTTGCCAATATAATGCCATCAGCGTATTCGCAACCACAGAGTCCGGATCGAGCGTTAAGGCTTTTCTTAAATCCTCATAAGCCAGTTGATTGGTAGTCGAGAGATGTTGCCGGGACTCAGCCAGGAAGGCCCAGGCTTCGGCATAGTCCCGCCGGAAAACTGTGGCCCGGCGAAAAGCCTCCTCCGCCAGATCCCACTCACCGAGGGAAGCCAGTTCGCGGCCAGCGATCAGCAGCGTGTAGGCTTTATCGTCCGAAAGACGGGCCGTCCGGAGACTGCGCCGCATCGACTGGATTTCCGGTTCTAAGGATGGATCCAGCTCAACAGCCCGAGTCAAATAAGTGATGGCAGCTTCCGGTTCCTGCGAGGCGTACAATAATCCAAGTTGGACAGCAATTTGCGGGCTGGTAGGCTGTAGGGCGGCAAGCGACTCTAAATCCTTGATTGCAGCGGCAAAATCGCCCATTGTGCGGCGGGCCTGGGCCATCCGGTCATAAAGTATCAGTGGGTCGCCCCCAGCGTGCAAGGCCGTCGTATAGGCTGCAATGGCGAGCTGCGAATTGCTTTGCCTCAAGGCTGCGTCTCCCAGGGCAATTTGGCTGGTGGCGTCCAATTGCTTAAACTTGGACACGTGCTGAAGCAATTCAATTCCGGCTTCCAGCGCGCCGCCCTGGATTGCGGATCGGCCGGCGAATTCGAGAAGGTCAAGACGCCAGGGGTAAAATTCAACCACCTGGAGCAGGTTCCGGAATACACTGAGGGGGGAGCCGAATTCGGAAGCGCGGCCAGCAATCTGCAAAGCTCTGCTGACCTTGTGCGGCTGCGGCGTAATCCCGGGAAGTGACATCAAGAGTAACGGCAGCAGCAGCCTAAATAATACGGGCGGTTTGAACAGGCTTCTCACAAGCTGGAATTATAGCCGAGAGATTTTCATTTATGTGACATTATTCAGTTGTGTAAGGCCCAGGGATTCGCTATAATGATTAGAAGTTTTTTCTAAGGAGGCGACATGGATTTTCAATTGAGCAACGAGCATCGCATGGTACAAAAAATGGTCCGGGAGTTCGCCGAGAAAGAGGTGGCGCCAATCATCAAGGAGTATGATCGCAAACAAGAAATGGCGCCATTTATCTTGCCGCGCATGGCAGAGCTAGGGATCCTGGGAATATGCTTTCCCGTGGGGTATGCGGGTCAAGGAATGGATTACATTTCCCTGGGTCTGGCATGCGAGGAATTAGAAGCGGTTGACTCGACCCTGCGCGTGGTGATGTCCGTCCACGTTGGATTAAACAGCATGGCGCTGCTGCAGTGGGGGACCGAGGAGCAAAAACTCCGTTTTCTCGAGCCCCAGGCCAAGGGTGAGAAAATTGCATGTTTTGGTTTAACGGAACCGGGAGCGGGCTCGGATGTGGCGGGCATGCAGGCTTCGGCCCGATTAGTAGGGGATGAATATATCTTGAATGGTGAGAAGATGTGGATTTCTCTGGCGACAAAGGCGCACCATGCCCTGGTGGTGGCGCGCACTAACCCCGAAGCGCCGGATCCACATGATGGTTTATCCGCATTCCTGGTTGAGTTGAATCGACCGGGGGTAAAAACTGGAGATATTCACGGTAAACTCGGAGTGAGAGCGGGCTCGACCGGCTGGCTTTCGTTTCAAGATGTGCGTGTCCCCGTCGAAAACCGAATCGGCGAGGAGGGCGAAGGATTCAAAATCGCCATGTCGTGCCTGGATAATGGACGATACACGGTGGCGGCTGGAGCTACCGGTTTAATCCGCGCCAGCCTGGAGGCAAGCAAGCGGTATGCGCACGAACGGAAAGCTTTCGGGCGGGAAATCGGCAAATTCCAGCTGGTCCAGCAAAAAATTGCCCGAATGGTACAATCCTATGAGGCGGCGCGCTTGCTCTATTTGCGAGCGGGCTGGATGAAAAACGAGGGGCTGCGCAACAGCCGGGAGACCTCGTTGGCGAAATGGTTCGCCACTGACGCATCCTTCGAAGCGGCGTCGGAAGCTATCCAGGTTCATGGAGCCTATGGTTATAGTGATGAGTACGACGTGGAGCGCTATCTGCGGAATGCAAAAGGGGCGATTATCTACGAAGGCACGAGTGAAATCCACCAATTAGTCCAGGCCGCATATGCATTGGGTTATCGCGAGGACGCTCCCTTACGGTGTGAAATGCCGGCCTATGATGCAGAAGCCTGGCAATCCTGAGAACTTAGCCTCAGAATATCAAAAATCTCCAACCTATTAAACAAGGAGGCCAACTTGAAAATCGTAGTTTGTGTCAAACAAGTCCCGGACACGGCAGCCAAGGTCGTCGTCGAGGACGGGAAAGTCACCTGGGGAGATGCGCCCCTGGTGATTAACCCCTGGGATGAGTACGCGGTTGAGACTGGGCTGCAGCAACAGGAAGCCCATGGCGGTGATGTTACCGTTATCAGCATGGGGGACGAAAGCGCTAAAGAGGCATTAAAGCATGCGCTGGCGATGGGCTGCGGAGAGGCGGTCTTGATCTCCGACCCGGCTCTGAGCGGCGCCGACAGCGTAACGACCGCCAAGGTTTTGGCTGCCGCTATCCGCAAAATCGCAGACGTGGATATCGCCTTCTTTGGCAAACAGGCCATTGACGGGGATGGTGGGGTTACGGCAGCCCAAACGGCGCGGGTCCTGGGATGGTCGGCCTTGACATTGGTCTCCACAATATCTGACCTCGATATCGGAAACAGTGAAATTCAGGTCGAACGATCCACGGAGGAGGGACGGCAGATCGTTAAGGGGAGACTGCCTGCGGTCGTCAGCGTGGTCAAAGATATTGGGGAGCCACGTTATCCTTCCTTTATGGGGATCCGGAAAGCCTCGCGGGCGACCATTCCTGAATGGCATTTGGCCGAACTGAATTTGGAAGCGCCTTCACCGGCGGTAAGCTGGCCAGAAATCATGAATCCACCACAACGAGAGGTAAAGACGGAGATCATCGACGGGGCAAGCCCTCAAGAAAAGGCGGAAAAACTTGCCGACAAGATCCTGGAAGAGAAGGTGCTCTGATGGCTGATAAAATTTGGGTTTATGTGGACCATTTCAGGGGGGAACCGCACCCTGCATCCTGGGAAGCCATCGCAGCTGGCGGGATGCTGGCCGAGCAGCTTGGCGGCGGCGTAACCGCGGTAGTAATCGGATCGGCGGTTGAGGGTTTGGCCCAGCAGGCCATCCATTTCGGCGCCAGCGAAGCGCTGCTGGTTGACAATCCTGCGCTGCAGGACTTCCGGGCAGAGCCATACGCCACAGCGCTGAGCAAACTGGCCGGAGATAACGCGCCCGAGGTGATCTTACTGCCTACTACGACCCGCGGGCGGGAACTGGCCGCCATGGCAGCCATGGATCTGGACACCGGCGTGATGCCGGATGTCACCGCGCTGGAAGTTCAGGATGGCGCCGTGGTCGTAACTCGACCCGTTTACGCCGGCAAGTTGCTTTGCAAAGCCCGCTGTAACCGAATACCGCAGTTAATCACGCTCCGGGTGCGCGCTTTTTCCAAGCCGGAAGCCGATGAATCCAGAAGCGGGACGCTGACGCCAATAGAGATAGATCTGCCTGCTGGCGATACGCTCACCGAGGTGGTCGGCTACTCTCAGGCAGAGGGCGGCGTGAGCCTCACCGATGCGGCGGTAGTGGTGTCCGGCGGGAGGGGAGTGGCGGTTAATCCCAATCTGCGGCCGCCATCCGACCTGGATGACAGGGAAGCGGAAATCTGGAAGGCTCAGCAAGGTTTCAAACTGGTAAAGGAACTGGCCGACGTGCTCGGTGGGGCAGTCGGGGCCAGCCGTGCAGCCGTCGACGCCGGATATATCCCTTACGAACATCAAGTCGGACAGACCGGAAAAGTTGTCTCCCCGGATTTGTATATTGCCGGCGGCATCTCTGGAGCGATTCAGCACCAGGCCGGGATGCGTACCAGTAAAGTCATTGTGGCGATTAACAAGGATCCGGAAGCGCCCATATTCAAGCTTGCGCGTTTCGGCATCGTAGGAGATCTATACGACGTCCTCCCCGCGCTTACCGAAGCTTTCCGAAAGCGATTGAATAAATAGACCGGCAGGTTCCCAACTTGACATCAAGAAAAAGAAGTGATAATCTTGGTGCCGTCGTGGTGTGAAATGCGCCAAAAATCTTAGTTCAGATGGAGTGAATAGTATGGCTGACCGTATCATCGGAACCGTAAAATGGTTTAACGCTGCCAAAGGCTACGGCTTCATAGGTCGCGAAGATGGGCAGGACGATGTTTTTGTCCATTTTTCCGCAATTCAGTCGGATGGCTACCGACGGCTGAATAAAGGTGAAAAGGTAGAGTTTACGATTGAAGAAGGACCCAAGGGTGTGCAAGCAGCCAATGTAATTACTATGTTATAGTGAATCCACTGCGAAAATAAATGCGAGCCGCCGAGAGGCGGCTTTTGTTCATTAATGGACTGATGATACAGAGTAAATTGAACCTTAATTATCTTGAATAGGTGTTATAATACGGCAAATTTGCCACCTTGCAGCTTTGCAAGGCCAAGAAGCCATTAGCAATCTGCGAGCGATATTAACAAAGCGAGGGGACATTCAAAGTTTCTTGAATCGGCTGATCATATAAGCTTAAAAATGCAATGATCCGTTAAAGGGTGCAGTATTTAATTGGAAAGGTTGCGGGCAAATTCGGCTTGAAGGTGAAAAGAAACACATTCTAGCGAAGGGGCAAAACGGGAAGAAGTTGGTGTTGATACAACAATGAACCATCGTCTGCAAAACGGTTGAAATCATGTTCCGGAATTTGCGTGTAAGAAAGCAGCCGGCCAAAATTGTTCCAGATGACCGATCAATTTCCGTGGATCAGCTGTCCCAGGACGCCGGTCTTCCGATTAGCTTGAGACAAATCAATGAGCTTCCCAATAATGCCCAGAAACGCATATACCGATCCCTTCTGCCTCCTGCCCTGCTTGCCAGGTTCCAGATTGATCCGATAACCTGGAAAGGACCGGGTGGAAGCCAGCTGGTGGGCTTAGAAACGGATGCAGGAGCTGGGAAAACTAATATATCGGTCAGTTTTGCACCAGGCACGCAAGATGACTTTATCTTTATTGGATTGGCAGATAATGCTTTCAATGGCATTGAATTGGAGCTGCTCGTGCTGAATGACCCGGACGGCAAACGTTTTGACACAGACCGCGACCCAACTGGCGTCGCGACTCTATTTGGAACCGTACGCCGCAACCTGGCAGCAGAAGAGCGCGCCATGCAGGGCGGACTGGCACCGGCGCAGATACGCCGCGGTCTGGGGGGATCAAAGTTTGTGCTGGATCAACTTGATACCTTCATGACGGCGTTGGGGCACAGAGCGTATTTTTTAGAACCCCTGACGTATGTTTCGGCCTGGGTTTTCGAGCGTCGAGGCTTTGCATACGTGCGGGGGCATAAATTAATGGATGATATTCACAGGGACTTCCAACCAGGAGGATGCCTGTACAGCGCCTTAGACGGTAGTACACCATTCCGCCAACAGGATCAGTGGCGCACAGTACGCGGGCGGGCCTGGGCGATTCACGATGGTATATTGGAAGCGATCGGTGCCCGATGGGATGGTTTACGCATGGTCAAACAAGTTGGCAGGTTTGCCGGCGTTGAGACGTTTCCAAAAGCAGTCTATTAGTTCGTAAAAAGGAAAAAGCTCTGGCAATGAACAAAACGATCAGCAGTCAGATTTGCCGAGCCGCGGAATTCGAATCCCTGGCTTCCTTCCGAGAACTTATTGATGCCACTTGCACAGGTCGCGCAGGTCTTGACGAAAATACCGTCTACGATCTCAAGTTGGCAGTCGATGAAGCCTGTACAAACATCATCACGCATGGCTACGCCGGTAAGAACCCCGGCTCGATTATCCTTAATATGAATGTGAGCGAGAATCAGATTGCCATAACCATCACCGATTTCGGTCACCAGTTTGAACCGGTGGAGGGGCTTGCGCCGGACGTACAGGCAGGATTAGAGGAGGATCGCCTGGCAGGTGGTTTTGGTCTTTATTTCATTTACCAAACCATGGATAAAGTCCAGTACGAAACAACCGAAGATGGCAATCGGCTAACCCTGATTAAGAGGCTTTCCGTTTTGGAAGAAGAGGAACAATGAGTGTGGAGTTAGATTCTAAGCATTTTGACCAGATGACGGTGATCTCTATTGCAGGGAGTATTGATGCCCTGACTGCAGCGGCGGTCACAAAATATTTCAAACAAGAACTGGAGGGAGGCCATCCGCGCATCGTGGTAGATCTATCCGGTGTGGATTTCATGAGCAGCGCCGGACTGCGGGCTCTACTGGCAGCCCTGAAACAGAGCCGGCAGATGAGTGGCGACTTGTGCCTGGCAGCCGCTAAACCGGGCGTCGAGAGAGTTTTGAAAATGTCCGGCTTCACGAGCATCTTAAGGACATAT
>DATCIL010000199.1:0-1462 GCA_036507795.1 Anaerolineales bacterium
CACAGGCAGGGTTACTGCCGGATGAGCGTCTTTATAGATATGCAGATCGCTCCCGCAGATCGCCGCGGCCCTCACGTTGATCAACACATCGGATTCCCTGAGCGCAGGCAGCCTGCGCTCGACGAATTCGACCTTGCCAGGCTCAGTAATCATGGCCATAGGGTAGGTTTCAGTCACAGAGTCTCACAAATCTATCTTACTTATTGGACTTTCCCCAATTTTGATCGTGGATTCTAAAACCACAGATAAACACCAATAGACACAGATGCGCTGTCGGAAATCTGGCTAGAATCAACCGATATCTGTGTTGATCTGTGTGAATCTGTGGTTTCATCCACTGATTTCGCAAAAAGGCGAAACTTAAGCATCTTAAAGGAGCTTATCATCCTTCGCGCCTACGCGGTTCAAAACGACCTGAAGGCCGGCATCACCTCTTCGGCGATCAACTCGAGTTCCTGCATGATAAAGTCGTGCGGCATGCCGGGGAAGTATAACCGGCAGATCAAGTGGTCCACGCCGAATACCTCCTCAAAATGCTTCAATCCGGCAATCACAGTCTCGGGGCTTCCCACCAGAAAGCGTTCTCGACTGATTTCTTCGAATTGGTCGACGGCAGCCGCGTCTTCGCTTCCGATAAATGGGTGTTTCCACTTCCCTCCGCCATATTCATCCCGGTAATTAATCAGCAGGTGCGCTTCAGCCCGCGCCCGAGCCTGGTCATCGGTTGGCGCGATAACCACTTCGCGGGTCAATGGTGTTGCTACGCTCTCCGGGTCCACACCGGTTTCCGCCAGGTATTGGCGATAGGTTTGCTGGCATTCCAGCAGTTTTTTGAGGTCGGCGGTAGGTCCGGGAACCCAGGCATCCCCCAGCCTGGCAGCTCGCGCCAGGGAGAGGTCCCCCCAACCACCAATCCAAAGCGGTGGATGGGGTTGGCTGACTGGGCGGGGTTCAATTTTCAGACCCTTGACCTGATAGGTCTCTCCCTCGAAATTGACTTCTTCATGGGTCCATAATTCCTTGATCAGTTGGACCTGCTCCTCAAATCTGGCGCCGCGCCTCTCCAGCGGGGTCTGGTAAAGCTCGAACTCATCCGGCTTGTAACCAATCGCTACGCCCAGGATGAAACGACCATTGGACATAATGTCCAGCATCGCACTGTCTTCCGCCACCCGAACGGGGTGATAGAAAGGCAACACGATGATATCGGTGCCAATCATCATCATTTCGGTTCTGGTTGCCACACCAGCCAAAGCCACCAGGGGGGAGGGCCAGTAATGATTCTTCACCCCGTGATGTTCTTCCAACCAGACAGAGTCAAACCCGAGTTCCTCGCCGAGCAGAACTTCTTCCAGGAACTCTTCGTAGAAAGTCCCACCTTCAGTGGGTATAAATCCGAATTTCATCGCCAACCTCCTTTTGCTATTGCGTAAATTTCGGTGGGCGCTTCTCTAAGAACGCC
>DATCIL010000200.1:0-1019 GCA_036507795.1 Anaerolineales bacterium
TTACTATTTGCATGCCAGAAAAAGAGATCTGAAGAGCGGTAAACAGCAAACCCTTTATTTTTTCGCGAAGGAGCAAAAAGACGGCACCCTTGATAAGGTCCCGGAAGGCTACGAAGTGTCCGAGACCAGGAACGGACTTCCGGTGCTCAAGCGCAAGTAAGCATCAACGAGCGCTGAGCAGTACAGAAAGCAAATAACCGTAATACGCCCGGATCTCACCGGGCGTTCTTGATTCCCACGAGGAAGAACCCGTATGATCCGATCGTTATATTTTGAATCCAGGGGCAGTTTGAGAACAAGTCTCCAGCCGCAGGATTTTCCCGCGGCGCTCGCCGATCCAGATGGGTTCTTGTGGGTTGACTTTGAGAACGAGGCGGTCGATACCGAAGAGCCCATCCTGGCCGGAGTCTTCGGTTTCCATCCCCTGGCGCTTGACGACGCCCTGCAGGAGGTGCACGTCCCCAAGCTGGATGACTGGGGGGAGTATTTGTACATCGTTCTGCACGGCGTTGTTTTCAACGAGCATGAGGAGCAGCATCTCCAGACCCACGAATTAGACATCTTTCTGGGGAAAAACTACCTGGTCACCCATCACGACCAGCATCTATCTGCCATTGAGCGCCTGTGGGAGCTCAGCCAGCGTGACGAGCGCTACTGGCGCCAGGGCACCGACCAGCTGCTGTACCGGCTAACCGACGAGCTGGTTGCCAGCTATATGCCCGTCGTCGATGAAATGGATGAAGTCATCGATGTGTTGGAAGACCAGCTGTTTGAACGGGCTGCGCCGGACACCCTGGCGCGCATATTCACGCTGAAGAGATCCGTCCTCCACCTGCGCCGCATCATCGGTCCCCAGCGCGAGGTGCTCAACAAGCTCGCCCGGGATGATTACGCGGTAATCGACGCCCGCGCCCAGGTCTACTTCCGAGACGTTTATGACCATCTAGTGCGGCTTCAGGATATCTCCGAAAGCATTCGCGACCTGACCAGCGGCACGCTGGATACGTACTTCTCGGTGA
>DATCIL010000201.1:0-2270 GCA_036507795.1 Anaerolineales bacterium
TAGCGGCACACAAAGGATGCTTTATATCCCATGTTACCGGAATTCCGGAAACGTGGGAGTCAGCTGGTGGATGGAGATAGCCCCGCCGGTCAAAACTTCCGGAGCACATTGAACCCTACAGTTGCATAAAAATCCCTGGTAGAGGGCCAGGAGAGGCCGATCTGTCGGGGTTTTGAGCCACATTGGGAGCTTCCGGCTAGACCTCACCAAAAGTGAACTCCAGAGAGCAGCAGAAAGTATCATGGAAAGTATTATAAGTTAGACAGGTGGTCTCCGAAGTAGTAATAATACATTGTCACATACTACACCACTTCTTGAGGAGGAGACCACCCAGATGAAACATAGCAGATCCGCGGTTCACTGTAAAACCCGCAAGATTCCCACCCTCCATTTTGAAGACCACGCCCTGACCTCGTTTTCCGGTTTGGTCGTCTTTCAGGGCCTGTTTGCCCGGCTGGGGCTCAAGGAGCAGCTGAGCCGTTGCTTTAGCCACCTGGCATGTGGCTCGATCTTTGGATACCACCTCATCGTGCTCTCGCTGGTGGTCCACCTGCTGTTGGGGTATCGCCGGTTGCGCGAGTGTAAGTCCTATGACGACGACCCCATGGTGAAGCGGCTTTTGGGGCTGAGCCGACTTCCCGATGTGGCCACGCTGAGCCGTGCCCTGGCCCAGGCCGACCGCAGGAGCGTGGAGAAGTTTAGAGCGCTGGTGCGGGAACTTGCCGTGGAACGATTGCGCCAATTGAAGCTCCAGCGCGTCACGCTGGACTTCGACGGCTCGGTGCAGAGCACCAGTAGGTGGGCCGAAGGGACCGCCGTGGGGTTTAACAAAAAGAAGAAGGGCGCCCGCAGCTATTACCCGCTGTTTTGTACCATTGCCCAGACCGGTCAGGTCCTCGATGTCCTGCACCGTCCGGGTAACGTCCATGACTCCAACGGAGCCCAGGCCTTCGTGTTGGAGTGTATCGGTCGGCTCCGGGAGGCCCTGCCGGGGGTGAAGATTGAAATCCGTATGGATAGCGCCTTTTTTAGCCACCAGATGGCCGAGACCCTGCACAGCCACAGGGTGGAGTTCACCGTGTCGGTGCCCTTCGAGCGGTTCGTGGAACTCAAGGTCATGATCGAGGGGAGGCTGCGCTGGAGGCACTTCAATGACGAGTGGTCTTTCTTTGAAACCCCCTGGAAGCCCAAGAGTTGGGATCGGCGCTACCGCTTTGTCTTTTTGCGCCACAAAGTCCCCCAACAGCACAAGGAACCCATCCAGTTGGATCTGTTTATCCCTCATCAGTGGGGCTACGACTTCAAGGTGATCCTGACCAACAAACATATCCGGATGAAGAAAGTCGTGGCCTTCCACAACGGTCGGGGGGCTCAGGAGAACCTCTTCGGCGAGCTCAAGAGCCAGTGCCAAATGGATTACATCCCCGTGCGCACTTTGGCCGGCAATCAAACTTACCTCCTCTGTGCCATTCTGGCCCATAATCTGGCCCGTGAGCTTCAGATGGTGGCCAACCCACCCCAGCGTCATACTACCGAGAAGCGCGCCCCGCTTTGGATCTTTCAGGAACTGAACACTCTGCGTCGTAACTTCATCCAGAGAGCGGGAAGATTCAGCTGGCCTCAAGGCCGGCTCACTTTGACCCTCGGTCTTAATGACACACTCAAAGCCACATTGTTGCATTACCTCGGTGCTCTGGGCTACCAAGTTGGAACTGCCAGAACCTAAAATTTATGCAACGTTAAGGTAAATTATTGGAATTCCTTTGCCCTGGGTATAGCCGGCCTCGAAATAACAGTTGGGGCGTTCGTACGTTAGGTCTGCGATAACCAAGTTCGACCCGTCAATTAACTGGAGAATGCGCTCAGTTATAGTCTCACGGCCTTCAGTAAGGTCCACTCGCTTTGCTTCCAATCCGCATTCGTGCGTTGCTGGTGCGATAGCTTCAAAAAATAGCCTATCTACGTCACTAGCACCGATTCTTAGAACAACGAACGCGATGCGCTCAGCACCGTATGCGTTGGCTGTTTGATTCATGACTTCTTGCGCTTCATATAGAGAGCGATATGACGTTTGGACCAACGACTTGTAAACCTAACCATTAAGTGAGCTGTGGTAGGCTGAGAAATTCCCAGCGGCCTATCCCGACAGCTCCCTCATCCATGCAAAAACCAAAATCATATGCAATATCGTTCATCTACGAAAGCCTTGTCAAACGCTTCTTTCCCAAAAAACGCTTCCGCTCCGCCAGCCTATCCGGCTATTGGCCCGC
>DATCIL010000202.1:0-8038 GCA_036507795.1 Anaerolineales bacterium
CCAGACCCATCACCGGGATCTTGGCGGAGGGGCGGATCTCGGCGGCCGTCTGTGCAATCTGGAGGGCGGCGTTATCGGTCAGATTGGTGCTCACGAGAGCAATATAGCCGGCCTCGATCTGGCTGAGCGCCTCTTTCAGGCTAGAAGCGCAGCCGGCAACTTCAATATCCGCCTCATCGGTGAACAGGGCTGCCAACGATGCCATCCTCGAGAAGGTTGGGGTAGGCGCTGGTCTGCCGGTAAATTGGGAGGAGATAATCGACTCCGGCAAGGACCATGGGTGGGCGCTCGCTGGCGAGGACCTCATTCAGGCCCCGATCGATAATCTGGATGCAACGGCGGATGAACTCCTTGGAGTCGATTTCGGCGTTGGCCATGAGGCCGTGAAAATGGGCGCGGCGCATGCTGGGCTCGTTGAAGGAACTGGTGTGTCACTATGGGCCGACTTTATTGACATGTACTCAAAAAGGGAGTATAGTATTGTTACTTTATTCAGTGAAAGAAGAAACTTGTGCCTCGACACCCACTTGGCAACCGCGATCTCATCCGCGCCATCAACCGTTCGACTGTACTCAACACTGTTAAGAGCAAGGGACCGATTTCGCGTACAGAGATCACTCGCCATACTGGCTTAAGCGCCGCGACAATTACAGCAATATCCGCCCAGCTAATCAAAAATAATCTGATCTTTGAAAAGGAAGAAGGCGACTCGCGGGGAGGCCGTAGGCCTATCTTGCTGGCCTTGAATCCCAATGGGGGTTTTGTTACGGGTCTCAAACTGACCGAAGATAATATCACCGGCGTATTAACCGATCTCGAAGCGACTGTCCTGGCAAAACATACCGGTTCGATCCAAGACCACTCCTTGGAAAATGTCATCTTGACTATCGGCGAGGTGGTCGATCATCTGCTGGCAGAAACCAGAATCGCCAGGAAGCAGTTCCTGGGCGTCGGCATTGGCCTGGCCGGTATCGTCGACGGCACTCAGGGCGTTCTGCGCCACTCCCCTATCTTCGGTTGGCGAGACATACCCCTCTCCATGCTGCTTGAGTCACGATTAGGAGTATCCGTTTTCATCGATAATGATGTTAATACCCTGACCATCACAGAGCAGTGGTTCGGGAGCGGACAGGGGATTGATAACTTTTTGACCGTGACCGTCGGGCGCGGTGTTGGACTCGGCATTGTGCTGAATGGGCAGTTGTACCGGGGCGCCACAGGCGGCGCTGGAGAGTTTGGACACACCGTTGTTGATCCAAAAGGACCGGCTTGTGACTGCGGAAAGCGCGGCTGCCTGGAGCGCTATGTATCAGATCCCGCCCTCCTGCGAATGGCGGCTGAGGACTACTCGCGCGGGGTGATCTCAAAGCCGGTTGCTGACGTGGAAGAACTATTGGAAGCGGCGCAGTCCGGAGATCGCGGCGCTTGCCAGATCTACGCGCATGCGGGAGAGATGTTTGGCCGGGGGATCGCCAACCTTATCAATATTCTCAACCCGTCTCTGCTCATCATCAGCGGCGAGGGAGCTCGCGCTGGTGATGTCTTGTTCGAACCAATGCAAGCTGCAATTCAAACCCATACGATGCCGGGACTGGTGGAGAGCACTCGCATCCAGATAGACGATTGGGATGACTACGCCTGGGCAAGAGGTGCAGCCGGGCTTGTGTTGCACGGAATATTTGAATCGCCTTTCCACCAGGAAGCGGCAATCCCGCTTTCTTAACCTCTAATTTTTTTGTGCAAGATTTTTTATTCAGCAAATTAAGTCGCAAAACTTGCAGGAGGTGTTGCCTCGAAAATATCTTACTTGTTTGCCCTTGCCAAATAAACTATTCGATTAACAATCCCGGAGACAGAAGATGAAGTACAAAACCTATCCATTTATCCTTATAGCGATCTTAATGGCTGCAACCCTGCTGCTGTCGGCATGTGCCACACAGTCCACGCCAGAACCGGAGGCAACCGAAGCACCGGCTGCCGCCCAAGAAACTGAACAGCCAGGCGAGCAAGAAGCACCGGTCACGGAGGTGCCCACCGAGGCCATGGAAACGGAACCGCTGGCAACAGAGATGCCGGAACCTGTGACGATCACTTATTGGCACACAATGAGCGACCCGGAGACAGCGCAGCTGGAAAATGTGGTGGCTGCTTTCGAAGCGGCTAACCCCAATATTCGCGTCGAGACCACCCGTTACGCTTACGACGATTTCAAGGCAGCTCTGCTGACCTCACTGGCCGGCGGAGAAGCGCCGGACACTGCCAGGTTGGATATCATCTGGGTTCCCGAATTTGCAGAGCAAGGCGCATTGATGCAGCTCGATGGCTCGATGCCGGGGTTTGAAGAGATAGCAGCGAAGACCTTCCCGGGTCCCTTGGCGACCAATTTCTGGGAAGGTCATTACTACGGCTTGCCTCAAAATACCAACACACAAGTGCTATTGTGGAACAAGGAGGTCTTCGAGTCGGCTGGACTGACTGAAGCACCTACGACCGCCGAAGAGTTTGCGGAGGTGGTTTGCCAGCTGACCGAAGGAGAGAATCAGTATGGGTATGCGCTTGGTGGCACATATTTCTGGGCGCCGGCACCAATTTTCTACGCCATGGGCGGCAAAGTGGTTGATGAAGGCATCACCACCGCCACTGGATATATAAATGGCCCAGAAAGCGTTGCCGCCTTCGCCCTTCTAACTGATCTCTTCAAGCAGGGCTGTATCTCCCCGAACCTGCTCGGCGGCGGCATCGGCACAGCCGATGGCCATGCCACCGGTCTATATGCGATGATCGTCGACGGTCCGTGGATGGTGGATATCTATAAGGACACTTACCCAGACCTTGAAGTCAACTTTGCCCCGGTTCCGGCTGGTCCCGATGGCACCACCAGCTCCGTCGTGGGTGGTGAGGACTTGGTCATCTTTTCTGACACGGAAAACTCCGATGCCGCAATGAAGTGGGCGGCTTTTCTGCTGAGCGAGGAGGCGCAGAAGATGATGGCCGAGGTAGGCGTTATCCCAACGCTTTCCAACCTGATTGGGGATGAGACGCTACCAGCCTATTTTGATGTTTTCCTCCAACAACTCCAGACTG
This sequence comes from Anaerolineales bacterium, assembly GCA_036507795.1. Taxonomy (GTDB): domain Bacteria; phylum Chloroflexota; class Anaerolineae; order Anaerolineales; family UBA4823; genus DASQQR01. Next base: position 3,085 of record DATCIL010000202.1, read on the forward strand.
CCCAGGCCCGTGTGCCCCATCCCCAGTGGGGTGACATGGACAATGCGATCAACAATGCATTCCAGCGCATGCTTCGAGATGAGCAAACTCCTCAGGAAGCCCTGGATCAGGCGGCCGAAGAAATCAACGCACTGCTCGAGTAACGCTCCAGAGTCATTGCTGCGGAAACGTCCGGTAAAAGGTGATGGGAGCAGCACCTGGTGCATTCCCATCACCTTCCCTCTCGATTCCAGGCATTGTACAATAGGTAACCATGCAGGAAATGGAAGAGGTTGAGGACCTGAATCTTCGATATGAGGGCGCCAGCGCTCCGGTAGATACTGCAAGGCAAGGCGCAGGCCGCAAGAACCTTCGGCAGCTGGCCGGCGCGGCTGTGTTCATCTTGCCCGGACTGGTGCTGTTCTTGACCTTCATCGTGGGGCCAATGCTTTATTCCTTCCGGATTAGCTTCTATGATTGGAAGATCCTGAGACCGGAGCTATCCGAATGGATCGGCCTGCAAAACTATGCCAATGCATTGGCTAATCCCATTTTCCGGCGGGCGGTCATAAATACCTTCGCCTACGCGGTGGTAACCGTGCCCGGACAGATCCTGCTTGGCCTCGCTGTAGCAGTTTTGCTCAACCAGGAAATTCGCGGCAGGGCAGGCTTCAGGCTATTCTATTATCTGCCGGTAATCACCTCATGGGTTATCGTCAGCTTGCTTTTCGAGTACATGTTCAGCGGCCAGGCCGGATTGATCAATTATGTCCTGCGCGATGTTCTAAAATTGATCAATAAGAACATCCTCTGGCTTGCTGATCCAATCCTTGTGTTTGTCCCCATACACCTCCTTGGTATCTGGAAAGGCATCGGCTGGACGGCTGTCATCATTTTGGCCGGGCTGCAGGTTATTCCCGAGCATCTAGACGAGGCGGCACAGGTGGATGGGGCCGGACCCTTCCAGCGTTTCATCTATATCACCGTGCCTCTGCTCCGGCCGACTTTCGTATTCTTAATAGTCGTCCTCACCATCGGCGCCCTGAACGCTTACATCTCTAATCTATTGATTACAAATGGAGGCGACCCGCTGGATTTGGCCCATTTCGTTCTGACCCTGATGTACGAAGCCACTTTCACGCGACTCGAATTTGGCTACGGCTCGGCGATTAGCTACCTACTTACCGGGATAGTTTTTGCCATCAGCGTCGTCCAAATCCGTATGCTCCGCCGCCAAGTGGAAACATAGCATGAGCCGGAAGCGCCAACGTATCCTAACCAAGATCGTCATCTATGCCCTCCTACTGGGAGGTGTGGTGGTCATGACGATACCGTTTTGGTACATGTTCATTACCTCCCTTAAGCCACAGTCTTACATCTTTGAATTTCCGCCGCGCTTGTGGCCAAGGGAGGTCACGCTGCAAAACTATACCGCGGCGCTTGGAAAAGACCGCTTCGGCCTGTATTTCTTAAATAGCCTATTTGTTGCGGTCAGCAGTACCAGCCTGACGGTATTGATCTCGTCGCTCCTGGCCTATGGCTTCGCTCGTCTGCGCTTTCCCGGCCGTGAAGTTCTCTTCTACATAATTCTTTCCGGGATGATGATCCCGCCTGTCATGCTGATCATCCCCCAGTTCATCGTCTCCAAGCGCCTGGATTTGCTCGACTCTTTTTTGGGTTTAATCCTGGTTTACGTAACCATGAACCTTTCCTTGAATACCTTCTTGCTGCGTGGCTTTTTTGAAGACATCCCTCGCGATCTCGAAGAAGCTGCACTGATCGACGGCGCCAGCCAGTGGGCCACTTTTTGGCGCATTGTTATGCCTCTCTCCCGTGCGGGCCTGGCAGTGGTTACCATTTTCACCTTCCTGTACAGCTGGGACGAGTTCCCCTGGGCTCACGTGGCGATCAAAGAGACCAGCAAGCGCACGCTTCCTATTGCCATCGCATTATTTCAATCTCAGCACCTGACGGAATGGGGACAGGTATTCGCTGCATCCATCATTGCCCTGCTTCCGGTGGTGATCGTGTTTAGCATTTTCCAACGCTACTTTATTCGGGGCATTGCGACTACCGGACTGAAAGGTTGACGGTGCGGATCGTTGACTTATACCCCCTCAAGGGTACGCACAACCCCGGCGAAACTGTCCAATTATTCGCTGAGGTGCAGGCCGAAGAAAAGGCACGAGGAGCCATCCAGCTCAGGATCTACCAGCTGGCAAGAGAAGTGGAAGTTAGGGAATTTCCGGCTTCATTCTCCCCCGGAAGCCAGCGCGTCGCGCTTCTCTGGCAACCTCCCAGTTCACCAGCCGCGTACGGCATAGAAGCTCGACTGTTGAATTCCGCAGGGGAGCCTGTTAGCACAGCCTCAACGGCCTGCGACGTCCTAAGCTCCTGGGCGGACTTTCCTCGCTACGGTTTTCTAACCGATTTCTCTGGGAACCGGCAGGATATCTCCAGTACGATCGCGTCCCTGGCGCGCTACCATATCAATGGTATCCAGTTTTATGATTGGCATTATCGTCACGATTATTTGGTGTCCCCGACAGAAGTATTCGTTGATCCGTTGGGTCGGCGGCTTTCCGTTGAAACCATCCGGAATTTCATTCGGGTCGCCCATGAACAAGGCATGGCGGCCATGGCGTACCTGGCCGTTTACGCCGCTTCTCTGGAATTTTGGCAGCGCCACCAGGATTGGGCGCTTTACAACGCCGAAGGGCGACCCCTCACTTTCGAAGGCTTCCTGGGCCTGATGGATCCTTCGCCCGAAGGAGCTTGGTCCCGACACCTGCGTGCTCAGTGCGCATCTGCGCTCGCAGATTTGCCTTTTGACGGCCTCCACATTGACCAGTATGGCGAACCTCGAGCAGGCTTCAATGTCGCGGGGCAACCCGTCAACCTGCCCCAAGCTTTCAAGCGTTTCATTGAGGATCTAAGATTGGCTCATCCTTCGGCGACGCTTACCTTCAACGCCGTCAAAAACTGGCCCATCGAAGCGCTGGCAACAGCTCCTCAGGATTTTGTTTACATCGAAATGTGGCCGTCCACACCTCATTATGCGGATCTTTACAGAATAATCAGACAGGCACGCCATCTTTCCAATTCAAAGCCGGTGGTCATAGCTCTCTACTTGGATTCAGACAATCTGGCAAATATCCGCCTTTCCAATGCGATCATCTATGCCTCAGGAGCAACTCGCATCGAGCTTGGGGAGCAAGAACGCCTCCTGGCGGACCCGTATTTCCCCAAGCACCAGGCGATCTTACCCGAATTAGCCAGAATGCTTCGCCGGTATGCAGACTTTGCGGTACGCTATAGCGCCTTTATTGGGCCGGCGGCCGCCAACGCGCCGGATGTCAGCGTGCAGGCTCCCGAAGGTGTCTGGCCGATTTGCCGCAGTCTGGATGGCTGGCTAGTCGTCCACCTCATTAACATGAGGGGGCTGGACAACCAGCGATGGCATGAACCTCATAGGCCACCATGGCAACTGGAGCATGTGAGGTTCGATGTAAAAATTCCCCGTGCTATCAAAGAAGTCTGGTGGGCAAGCCCTGATGGTGCCGATTTAAGACTGGTTCCGGCCGATCACCGGTTTCAAAACAATACTGTTCAGGTTAGCATCCCCCGGCTCGATTATTGGAGCTGCATTGCATTTGAACTGGATGCCAGGGAGGCATGAAGTCATGCTCGACCTGTTCAAGCACAGTGTTGAAATCATCTTACAAAATCAGAGCCCGAGTGGCGCCTATCCGGCCAGCCCGAACTTCCCCACGTATCGTTACTGCTGGTTCCGGGACGGCGCTTTCATCGCCTATGCCATGGATCTGGTTGGAGAGGTGGAGAGCGCAGCGCGCTTCCATGATTGGGCTGCTGACACAATCATGAGCCGGGAAAATCTCATCCGGCGCGCCGTTCTCAAAAGTCGACGCGGAGAAGCCTTAGCGCCGATGGATGCTCTCCACACCCGCTATGCCTTAAATGGTGAAGCTGGAGAGGAGGAATGGCCCAACTTTCAGCTTGACGGCTTCGGCACCTGGTTGTGGGCGCTAGGCGCCCACAACCGTCTCTGGGGAGGGCCGCTTCCTGATAAATGGCTGTACGCCGCCAATCTAACGGCTGATTATCTGGCTTCGCTCTGGCGACTGCCCTGTTACGACTGTTGGGAAGAATTCCCCGACTGCATTCACACCTACACGCTGGCCGCCGTTTATGCCGGCTTGCTGGCCGAAGCCAGGCTTAACGGACGCGACCGGCGCCCTGTGCTCACCGAGATTGTAGAGCAGATTCTCACACAAGCGGTTTCAAACGACCACATTACCAAGTTCCTGGGATCATATGAGGTGGATGCCAGCCTGCTGGGTCTGAGTGTTCCTTACCGGATTTTCGGACCTGATGACCCGCGCGTTCACTCAACGGTCGCCCGCATAGAGGCTGACCTGTGGAATGGCGGCGGCCTGCATCGCTACGCTCAGGATTCCTACTACGGCGGCGGCGAATGGGTATTACTGGCTGGGTGGTTGGGCTGGTATTATGCCGAAGCCGGTGAGCTCGAGAGAGCCGAGCAAATCCTACACTGGATCGCCGAACAAGCCGATGAACATGGACATCTCCCAGAGCAGGTGCCGGTAAATCTGAATGATCCGGGTTCATACGAGCCCTGGCGACAACGGTGGGGTGAAATCGCCACTCCCCTCTTATGGTCCCATGCTAAGTACATCATCCTTTCTGTGGCGATCATCTCTGCCCGTTACGGCCGATCATTGTAATCAACAGCCAACCTCGGAACTTGTATTCCAGGTTAAGTAAATGGGATATTAATTGGGTAATGTTACCAATGACAGATAGAACAAATCAATGATTTTAATCCTACGCTAATATTACACTTTTGTTACACTTGTCCTTGCAAATATTCGTACGCTGGAGTATAAATGCGAAGGAATTTCAATTGGCGGGGATGTTTTGCCTGAGTCTCTTC
>DATCIL010000203.1:0-20267 GCA_036507795.1 Anaerolineales bacterium
GACGGGCCGGCGGTTGCCGACCCGTGCTTCGATGAGCTCAACCACACGGTTGAGCGACTTTTTTCGCGTGCGGATGCGCTCGACGGCTTCCACCTTGCCATCTCTCAGTTCCAAAATTGGTTTAATATTCAGGGCAGTCCCCAGGAAGCGCGACCCGCTGCCGATGCGCCCTCCCCTGTGCAGGAATTCCAGGGTATCCACTGCAAAAACAACTCCAGTATGCGGCACAGCTTGCACCGCTAGCGCCTTACACTCTTCCAGCGTGGCGCCCTCATAGGCTGCTCGCGCCGCCAAGAGCACGATGAAGCCCATGGCCATAGCGGTGGTCTCAGAATCGACAATTTCGATCGGTGCGCCTGGAAAGAATTCAACTGCCTGGTTGGCTGAATCGATCGTGCCCGATAGCTTCTCCGAAACCAGAATTGCCAGGATTTTGCGCTCTTCATTCAGCAATTCCTCAAAGATTTCTTTGAATTTCGCGGGAGAGGCCTGGGAGGTCGAGGGATGCACCGGATCCTTTTGCAACCGGTTGTAAAACTCCTCCGGTTGGATGTCCACGCCGTCCAGCAAGGTCTGCTCTCCCCAGATGAGCACCTGGGGCGCCACGCGGATGTCATATTTCTCCACTAATTCCTTGGGGATATAGGCCGTGCTATCCGTGACTATCGCGATTTCTGACATGAATGTTCTCTCCTTTGGTTTCGGTGGCATGATCCCTTCTAGATAACCCCATCCATAATTAGAAGTTGCGTCCCTCTGGGCTGGCTTGGCAATAGCCTTGCGAAGGTTGACCTCGAGTGCCTGCGCCTTGAATGGCAACCTTCGCAAGGCTTTTCATCCTTTGTGGCGTATGCAGCGTTCCTGATAACTTCGTGCCATTTCCAACAAATTTTACAAACAAATTTTACTTCCCTTGACCATTCAACGTTTCCACGCTAAAATGCAACGTTGCCACCGTCCCTTTTTGAGAAGATACGTCTGAAGTCATGTTCATTCTGGGCGGTAATAAGTGGATTTAAGCAGATAAGGGCATTGTCGTGTTTGAGAATTTGACCGATCGTTTGAATAATGTCTTCAAGCAGCTCAGCCGGCGCGGGAAGCTATCCGAAAAGGACGTCGATGCTGCCATGCGTGAAGTACGTTTGGCATTGTTGGAAGCGGATGTTAATTACGGCGTAGTCAAGGATTTTGTGGGCAGAGTGCGGGAGCGCTCGGTAGGGCACGAGGTTTCACAGGCGCTGAATCCGGCTCAACAGGTGGTAAAGATCGTCAACGAGGAGTTGATCAAGACACTGGGTGAGCCGGGTCGCCTTGACCTCAGCGGTCCTCGGCCGCACCTCATCATGTTGGTCGGGCTGCAGGGTTCCGGTAAAACCACGGCTGCAGGCAAGATGGCGCGGCATCTGCGCTCCCAAGGGGAACGCGTCATGTTGGTAGCCGCCGACCCTTATCGTCCTGCTGCCGTGCAGCAGCTACAGACGCTGGGAGAGCAGCTTAACGTCCCAGTTTACGTCGAGCCAGGTGTTGCGCCCCCCGAGTTGGCTGGGCGCGCCCGCCAAAAAGCCCAAAACGGGGGCTTTAGTGTCCTCATTTTGGACACCGCCGGTCGTTCCCAGCTGGATGACGAGTTAATGCGCGAGATCCGCGCCATTGACCAGCGGGTCGACCCGTCCGAAATCCTCCTGGTGGTTGACTCGATGATCGGCCAGGAAGCCGTAAACATCGCCGAAGGATTTCGCGATGCCGTTCCTTTAACCGGTTTGATCCTCACCAAGCTGGATGGCGATGCTCGGGGCGGGGCCGCCATTTCCATCCGCTCGGTAACCGGTGTACCGATTAAGTTCCTCGGCACCGGGGAAAACCTGGATGCCTTCGAGATCTACGATCCATCCCGCCTAAGTTCGAGGATTTTGGGTATGGGGGACATGATTGGTCTCATCGAAAAAGCAGAAGCGGCTTTCGATGAACAGACGGCCCGCCAGCAGGCTGAGAAGATGATGTCCGGTGAATTTACCTTGCAGGATTTCGCCGACCAGCTGCGCCAGGTCCGCAAGCTGGGCCCGATCGGCCAGTTGCTGGATATGCTGCCGGGTGGCATGGGCCAGGCAGCGCGGTCAATAAATCCTCACGAGGCTGAAAAGCAGCTGAAAATGACGGAGGCCATCATCGATTCTATGACGCGGGAAGAGCGCCGCAGCCCCAAGCTCTTAAACGCCAGCCGGCGTCGCCGCATTGCCCAGGGATCCGGCACGCGTGTTCAGGATGTCAATGCACTCATCAAACAGTATCGCGAGGCCAATCGCCTATTTAAAACGCTGCGGAAGTCCGGTATGCGCGGCTTACCCCGGATATTCGGTTGAGTACGGTATTTTAGGGACAACAGGTCCCTAACGCGTTGTGATAAAATCGAGTTTAGAAGATACAATAAAGATGACTTCTCAATAAGAAGGAGTGGGGGTTTGTTCGAGCGGGCGAAGCCCGCTCGAACAAACCCCCTTCTCCCCAATTATTGGGGAGTTACAAGAATAGATTATCAAGGAGAAATTTATCCATGGTTCGTATTCGTTTACGCCGGGTAGGAGGCAAAAACCAACCCAGCTACCGCATTGTTGCGGCTGACAAAGAAAGCCCAAGAGATGGGCGCTTCCTGGAGATAGTAGGTTTCTACAATCCTCGCACTGAGCCGGCAACTATCCAGTTGAAAGAAGATCGCATCTACGATTGGCTGAGCAAGGGCGCTCAGCCCAGCGATTCGGTCAAGCAAATTCTCAACAGCGCCGGCTTCTTCGAGCGCTATGAACGCTTTAAGGGTGGGGAATCACTGGAGACTTTGCTGGAAGAAGCCGCGGCCGCTGAGGAGGAACGCACTGGCAGTCCTAAGACCACCCGCCGGGCTGTCGAAGCGAAATCAAAACAAGAGTCTGAACCGGAGGCACAAGCGCAGGGCTAAAATCGGATCACCTAGTACAGGTCGATATTCAGGAGGTAAACAATGCAAGATCTGATTGAATTTATTGCCCGATCACTGGTGGACGATCCCACCCAGGTATTTGTCAGTCAGGGGCGGCGAGGATCGGCCGTTGATGTGCGGCTCCGGGTTGCCAAAGAAGATATGGGTCGTGTAATTGGGAAAGGCGGTCGCGTGGCCAACGCAATGCGCACGCTACTGCGCGTCGCCGCTGCCCGCGATGGTAAGCGAGCGAGCCTTAACGTCGAGGAACCGAACTGATGCCGGACGATCCTTATCCAGCCCGTCGGGACAATGCACCAGGCTCGCCCTCAACTGGCGAGCCTGATTTCTTGGTAGTTGGCAAGCTGCGCCGCCCCCATGGTGTGAATGGTGAGATTTTGATGGATGTCTATACGGATTTCCCAGAACGAATTTGCCCGGGGGCAGTCCTTTACGCCGGGCCGCAGCGCCAATCCTTGGAAGTGAGCACCACGCGCTGGCATCAGTCGGCGATGCTGTTGGCTTTAAAAGGATTTACGGACCGGGAGGCGGCCGCGGAGCTGGGCAATCTGCTTGTCTATGTTCGAACCGCAGAGCGGGACGCTCTGCCGGAAGGTGAGTTCTATCACCACCAGCTGATCGGGATGCGGGTGGTCGAGGAGGACGGCAAATTCCTGGGCATCGTCAAAGAAATCCTGGAAACCGGCGCCAATGATATCCTTGTGGTTAAGACCCCGGAGTCGCGTGAGGCTCTGCTTCCCTTGATCGAAGAAGTCGTCCTCGATATCAGCCTGGGGCGCCATGAAATCCAAGTTCACCTCCTGCCTGGATTGATCGATTAGCCATGCGGGGTTGATCCTTGACTGAGCCAAGGCGACAACCTTTGCACTGCCTGTAGCCTCAATCGCCCATTCTTCTAACTTTCGATCCTACCTTGACATGCAGGAAACTCATATGGTATTCTGTGCCCGTTCGAATTTGGAAGGCAGAACAAATTCTTTCGAGGGGGTGGGTGTTGAATGATCCCCGCCAGTATTGGGTAGGTTTCTCTCTCGTCAAAGGTATTGGGGCGGTCCGTTTTCAAACCTTGTTAGATTTCTTCGGTAGAGCGGATATTGCCTGGCAGGCGCCAGCGGAGGCCTTGCGAGAAGCCGGGCTCAGCGCCAACCTGGTGGAGAATTTTCTCCGGCTGCGCGCTAGCGTCAACCTGGAGAAAATTTGGGACGGCATCCTGGCGCAGGCTATCGCGGTGCTCACCTGGGAGGATCCGGGTTATCCTCGCCGGCTCAAAGAAATCGCCCAGCCGCCTCCCGTTCTGTATTTACGGGGCGAAGTCTGCCCAGAGGATGAGTGGGCGGTTGCCATCGTCGGAACCCGCCGCGTCACTGCTTACGGTCGCCAGGTAGCCGAGGAGGTGGCCACCACCCTTGCTCGCAGCGGTGTGACTATTGTCAGCGGTCTGGCTCGCGGGGTCGATGGTATTGCTCACCAGGCCGCTCTGAATGCGGGTGGGCGGACTCTGGCGATCTTGGGTAGTGGGGTTGACCGCATTTACCCTCCTGAGCACCGCCGCCTCTCCGAGGGGATCATCGATGTAGGCGCGCTGGTCAGCGATTATCCGCCGGGTACAGCGCCCGAGGCAGTGAATTTTCCCCCGCGCAACCGGATTATTTCAGGCCTTTCCCTCGCCGTTGTAGTGATCGAAGCCGGGCTCTCCAGCGGCGCGCTGATCACCGCCTCTTTCGCCGCAGAACAGGGTCGCGATGTATTCGCAGTTCCTGGCAATATTTACGCCCCTCAAAGCCAGGGAACGAACCGGTTGATCCGCGATGGTGCTTTCCCGCTGCTGGATCCCAACGAGATCCTGGAGGCGCTCGAGTTGACCATGGTCAACGAGCATCGGGCTGCTCGCACGGTTTTGCCGGCGGACGCCTTGGAAGCGCGTTTAATCGAACTGCTCAGCAACGAACCACTGCACGTCGATGAAATCCGCTCGAAAACAGAACTTCCGATTGAGAAAGTGACGGCCACATTAGCTATGATGGAATTAAAAGGGATGGTGCGACAGGTTGGTGGGATGAGCTACGTGGCAGTGCGCGAATCGCGGGCTGATTATCATTGAACTGGCTGAGGTAGTTGTTATGGAAGAACATTATTTTGCTGTCATCATGGCGGGAGGCGGCGGCACCCGCCTGTGGCCACTATCCCGCGAAGCTCATCCCAAGCAGATGCTGCGTCTGCTTGGCGATCGCAGCCTGTTTCAGACGTCCGTTCAGCGCCTGGAGGGGGTCTTTCCTCCGGAGCGTATACTTGTGGTGACCGTGGAAGATCAGGCCGGGCAGCTACAGTCTCAGGCGCCGCAGATCCCAAAGGAGAACTATCTGCTCGAACCGCTGCAACGCGGCACGGCTCCGGTGGTCGGTCTGGCGGCAGTTGCCGTACGGCAGCGCGACCCGGAGGCCGTCATAGCAATCTTGACCGCCGATCATTTTATCGGCAATGAAGATCGCTTCCGCGATCTGCTCCACTCGGCCTACGCCGTGGCCCAGGATGGTTACCTGGTTACCCTGGGAATCGAGCCCACTTTTCCGGCCACCGGTTACGGTTATATCCAGCGCGGCGAGTATCTCGGAGAGTACCACAATCTCGACGTTTACCGGGTGCTGCGCTTTCGGGAAAAACCGGACCACAAGCAGGCCGAAGAAATGCTGGCCGCCGGAGAGCATGCCTGGAATTCGGGCATGTTTGTCTGGCGGGTCGACCGGATCATGCGTGAGGTCCAGCGCCAGATGCCTGCTCTTTACCAGGCTCTGTCAAAAATTGAACAGGCCTGGGATACTCCTGAGGATCAGAAAGTGCTCGAAAGCGTCTGGCCGGATATCGAAAAAGAGACCATCGACTACGGGATCATGGAGAGCGCTGACCAAGTTGCCGTTATTCCGGCGGAACGTTTAAATTGGAGCGATGTTGGCAGCTGGGATTCCCTGTTTGAAGTCTTGCCGGGCGACGAATCCGGAAATATTGTCATGGGTGGTCGTCATATCGGCCTGGAGACCAGCGATACCCTGGTCTACGTCGACCGGGAGCGCCGCTTGATCGTTACCATCGGAGTTCAGGACCTGGTTGTCGTCGACACCGACGATGTACTCCTGGTTTGCCGGGTTGACCAGGCGCAAAAAGTGCGCCAGGTCGTACAGAAGCTGAGTCAGGAAGAACCAAAATATTTATAAAGTGAGGTATATCTTTGGAAGCGTATTGTGTTAAGTGTAAAACCAAGCGGGAAATGGAAAACCCGCAGCCAGAATTTACTGCCAATGGTGCTCCCGGAACGCGCGGCATCTGCCCTGTGTGCGGTACAACCCTGTATCGCATGGGCAGGACGCCGGCTCATGAAGGGCTGAATCCGCCGGAAGTCACCAGAAAGAAAAAGAACAAAAACCAGCGCTCGGGCAAGCTGGTCATCGTCGAATCACCGGCCAAAGCGCGCACGGTCGGGCGCTTTTTGGGGAGAGACTTTAAAGTAAAAGCATCGGTCGGTCATGTGCGCGATTTGCTGCGCTCTCAATTATCTGTGGATGTGGAAAACAATTTCCAACCAAAATACCGCGTCCCCAATGAAAAGCGACCAGTTGTTAAAGAAATCCAATCGCTGGTCGATTCCGCCGAGGAAATCTATTTGGCGACCGATCCGGATCGGGAAGGTGAGGCCATCGCCTGGCATCTGATGGAAGCCACCGACATGCAGCCGGAACGCACCCACCGGGTCGTTTTCCACGAGATTACGGAACCGGCAATCGCCGATGCTTTTTCCCATCCGCGTGACATCAACCTGGACCTGGTAGATGCCCAACAGGCCCGCCGCATCCTGGATCGCCTGGTTGGCTACCAAATCAGTCCGCTGTTGTGGCAGAAAGTTCGCGGCCGATTGTCGGCTGGCCGCGTCCAGTCGGTTGCTCTGCGCCTGGTCGTTGAACGGGAACGGGAAATCGATGCCTTCGAACCGGAAGAATACTGGTCTATCGAAGCAGAATTCCAGCCTCAGGGCTCTCAAGAGACTTTTATCGCCAAGCTGGTGCGAGTCGACGGCGAGGAACCGGTCCTGAGCAGCCAGGCTGATGTGGAACCAGTAATTGCGGATATGGAGACCGGGGCGTACCAGGTGACCAAGGTAAAACTTGGCCAGCGGAAACGCAATCCCTCGCCGCCTTACACCACCAGCACCTTGCAGCAAGAGGCCTCGCGCCGCTTAGGTCTCAGCCCGCGGCGCACCATGGCTCTTGCCCAGCAGCTATACGAGGGCGTGGACCTCGAAGATGGTAGCACCATCGGGTTGATCACTTATATGCGGACCGACTCGACCAACGTCTCGCCTCTTGCTCAAAATGAGGCCCGTGAGTTTATCGCCAAAAGATACGGTAAGAAGTTCATTCCCGAGGAAGCCAGGCAGTATCGCACGAAATCCCGCATGGCGCAGGAAGCTCACGAGGCCATCCGTCCAACGTCGGTGAACAGACAGCCAGAGGCGATGAAAAAACATCTCAACCGTGACCAGCTGCGCCTCTACCGCTTGATCTGGCAGCGCTTCATCGCTTCCCAGATGGAGGCTGCCGTATACGATACCATCTCGGTGGAGGTGACCGGCAATACCCAAACTCACGTGTATCTGCTGCGGGCTTCCGGTTCCACCATTCGATTTCAGGGTTTCCTGATCGTGTACGAAGAGGCCAGAGATGAAGATCAGGCTTCTGAAGAGGATGAAGACACCGCCGTTCCCACTAATTTGATCGAGGGACAGGTTCAGGAACTCCTCCGTCTCATCCCGGAACAGCATTTCACCCAACCCCCGCCGCGGTACAGCGAGGCTTCCCTGGTGCGCACTCTCGAGGAGAACGGCATCGGTCGCCCTTCAACCTATGCGCCTATCCTCGGCACCTTGCAGCAGCGCGGCTACGTCACACACGGTAACAAGCGTCTGGTCCCCACCGAGACCGGATTCACCGTGAACGACTTGCTGGTAGAGCATTTCCCCAACATTTTGGAGGTCAGCTTCACTGCTCATATGGAAGAAGATCTCGACCGCGTCGCTTCCGGCGAGGAGCCCTGGGTGCAGATTATTCGGGAGTTTTACGAACCTTTCTCCGAACAGGTGGAACGCGCCCAGAAGGAAATGCCAGAGCTCAAGTCCGAGCCCGAACCGATCGGGCGGGCCTGCCCCGAGAGCGGTCACGACCTGGTGATCCGCTGGGGACGCTACGGAAAATTCATCAGCTGCAGCAACTTCCCGGTTTGCCGTTATACCGAGCCCTGGTTGGAGAAAATCGGGGTGAAATGCCCCAAGGATGGTGGTGAAATCGTCGAACGCAAAACCCGCAAGGGCCGGATATTCTATGGCTGCGCCAATTATCCGGAATGCGATTTCACATCCTGGAAGAAGCCACTACCCATTCCCTGCCCGAACTGCGGTGGTCTGCTGGTGATCGCCAATAAGACTACCGCCCAGTGCACCGAATGTGAACAACAGTTTCCACTTGACGAAGTGACTCCGGAAGAGGTTCCTGAAACGGCATAGCTCTTGCAACAAGCATATTAAGCATCTTCCCGGAAGCGTCGACGTCCGGGAAGATGGACCGGGCGATTTCTAAGAGCGGTTGCAGTTTTATTTGAAATGGTCTAAAATTAGACAAAATTCAGGGAATCATGATGGAGTGAGTTTTATGGATGCAATGCGTGAGCAACTCAACAAGCCGTTGGTGGTGGGGATTGCCAGCTTTGTCGTCGGGGTCATTATCGGTCTGGTCGTCCTCGGGTGGTGGCTCTGGCCCGTACAGTGGACCGATGCGGGACCAGATGATCTGCGCACCGAATTCAAGGAAATCTACCTGCGGATGGCGATCGATTCGTACACGCTGAACCGGGATCCACTCGAAGCCCAGCAAAGGATCAACGAAGTCGGTTCCGATGCAGATGTAATCCTGGCGGAGATCCAGGCTAACCCAGGAGATCAGAACCCGGAAGCAATTCAAGTTTTCGTTTCTCTCGTCGAGGGCGAAACCGTTGTTGAGGGCACTCCGCAGCCCACAGGAACGCCCGAGGAGGGCGGCGGCCTGGCCCGCACCCTGCTGCCCTTCTTCTGCCTGGTCACCTTCTTGCTGGCCGGTGGTCTGGTTGCCGCTTACTTGCTCCGGGAACGCATTGGCGGCCTGCAGATTCCATCTTTGCGCCGGGGGCGAGAAGTCGCTGAGAGCGATTATGGCGAATTTGTTGAGGCTGGCGCCGAGCCGCCCATCGCCCAATTTATGACAACCTATAATCTCGGCAATGACCTGTACGACGACTCGTTCAGCATCGATTCCCAGGCCGGTGAATTCCTCGGAGAATGCGGCGTTGGCATCTCCGAAACAATCGGTGTCGGTGAACCGAAGCGGGTTGCTGCCTTCGAGGTATGGCTGTTCGACAAAAATGATATTCAAACGGTTACCCAGGTTCTGATGAGCCAGCACGCCTTCTCTGATGAGGCTACCCGGCAGCGCCTGGCTGCCAAGGGTGAACCAATCCCTGCTGAGCCTGGCCGGGAGATGGAATTAGAAACTGCCACGCTGCGCTTACTTGCCCGAGTGGTGGACATCTCCTACGGCTCTGGACCGGTGCCTCCGCAGAGTTTCTTTGACCACATGACACTCGAGCTCACCGTCTGGCTGAAATCTTGATGGTAAAAGCGTGATGCGGTCATTTTTCGACCGCATCGCGCTTTAAAAAATGCTTTTCGAAATACGTATTGCCTGTCACTCAATCTTCAATACCTTTATCCTCACCTGACCGCCCGGCGTCTTCGCCAACACTTCATCACCTTCCTTAGACCCCATCAGCGCCTTGCCAATGGGCGACTCATACGAGATGCGCCCATTGCGTGGGTCTGCCTCCTTGTCTCCGACCAGCAAATAACTTTCCGGAGGGTACTCTTCTTCCTGGATGGTTACCTGCACCCCCAGGTCCACCCTTTCGGGTTTTCCATTGCTCTTTTCGACAATTTGGGCGTTTTTCAGCACGTGTTCCAGCTCTTGAATTCGCCCCTCCAGGAAGGCTTGGGCTTCCTTGGCCGCGTGGTAATCAGCGTTCTCGGATAGATCGCCCATTTCAATCGCAGAACGCAAACGCTTGGCCAGCTCT
Source organism: Anaerolineales bacterium (assembly GCA_036507795.1). Classification (GTDB taxonomy): domain Bacteria; phylum Chloroflexota; class Anaerolineae; order Anaerolineales; family UBA4823; genus DASQQR01. The sequence continues at coordinate 10,118 of DATCIL010000203.1, forward strand.
TGCCGGGCGGGACCTTTCAATTGCTGCAGCTCTTCTTTCATACGCTCCGCACCTTCTTCGGTCAGATAGTACTGATCACTCATGGAAACCATTTCCTCCTAAATTCTGCAGCTTCAGTCCTCAAACTTTCAAATAATAATCTTATTAAACCTTAAACATGCAACATAAAGCTCTTAAGGCAAGGTCATCGGATCGAACAGCTTGGCGTGCTCCTCCAGCGCAAAGCGGTCCGTCATACCGGCGATGTAATCGCAAATCGTCCGCTCCAGCCCGCGTGCGTCGATCCAATCCTGGACATGTCCGGGAAGCATTTCTGGCGCACTCAGGTAACCATCGAACAGATCGGTGATGATGCGCTCCGCCTTAACCGCCATGCGGATTACCCGGTGGTGCCGGTACAGGTGATTGTAAAGGAAATCCTTCAGCTCTCGGTTACGCCGGGTCATATCCTCGCTGTACCCGATCACGTTGTACGGCAGGCGCTGCAACTCTTCCGCCGATTTTACGCCGCTTTCGCGTAGCTTCTGATTGGTTGTTTCTACCAGGTCGGTTACTTCGAGCCCGATTAAGCGCCGGATCAGACGATGACGCACAAGTTCATCAAACCCCTGGCGATCCCAGCCGATGCTCTCCGCGAGGATCTCCCACAGCGTAATACCCTCCAGCATTTTCGGCGTAACCATCCCTGAACGCAAACCATCGTCCAGGTCGTGAGCAGTGTAAGCCAACTCATCCGCCGCATTGGCGATCTGGGCTTCCAGATGACCGCGAAGGTCGGCGTTGTAGCCGCCTGCATCGGCAACGTCGTACTCGGATTCGTGCTTTACAATCCCTTCCCGCACCTCCCAGGTGAGGTTTAGACCGGGGAAATTGGGATAGCGTTCTTCGATCTCGGTCACGATGCGCAGGGATTGCTTATTGTGATCGAAGCCGCCGCGATCCTTCATCAAGCGATTGAGTGCTACTTCTCCCGAATGCCCGAACGGAGAGTGCCCCAGGTCATGGGCCAGGCAAATCGCTTCTTCCAGATCCTCGTTGGCGCCCAGCGCCCGGGCGACCGTCCGCCCGATTTGCGCAACCTCCAGCGTATGGGTCAATCGGGTGCGATAATAATCGCCCTCGTGGATGATGAACACCTGCGTCTTATACTCCAGGCGGCGGAATGCCGTGGTGTGCAGGATGCGGTCTCTGTCCCGTTGGAATGCAGTGCGGTAGAGGGGCTCATCCTCGGGATATTCGCGCCCTTTGGTATGCCTACTGCGCAGGCCGTACGGCGCCAGGGTGTCGTCTTCGATCTTTTCTAGTTGTTCACGCGTATAATACATAATTAATCGCTGTTCGCCCGCGTCGTAGTTGTTCGAAAGGTTGGCTGGCGGCTTTGCTGTCCTCACCAGAACAAAAAACCACCTTGCCCTCGACGCAAAGTCGCTGGCCAGCATGTCGGAGGTGGGTCAGTTTAACCAACTAAAAAGGGATGCCAACCGTCGAATATTTCGTATGGCTTGATATTATAACATGGCCGGAAAAGCTTCTCGCTTTCCGGAAAAGGCAGACTTTCTTCCATTTGCGTGACCCCTGGCTCGATGTGTCCGAATGGATTCACCGTTCTCCAGGTCAGGGTATGCTGGGGTTGGCCCAGGAGGGATAGCCGTCTGGCGGCAGATTGGCCAAATAAGAAGGGATGGACCTAAGCCGGGCGTTGCCATAGGCGGCGAACATCTTCATGTTCGTCAGATTGGCCATGGAAGTGGGGATCTCGCCGGAGAAGTCGTTGTTGCTGATGAAAAGACCTCGAAGCTTTGTCATCTTGCCAAGTTGGGGTGGGAGCTCTCCACTCAGGTTGTTGTCGCGCAGTTTCAGGGCCTCGAGGTTGGACAAATTCCCAAATTCGGGTGGAATTGGACCGCCAAGTTCATTGCTGTCCAGGTCGAGAAGCCGTAATTTGGACAATTTACCCAGTTCGGGAGGAAGTCTTCCGCTTATTTTGTTGTTATGTAGAATGAGCGTTTGCAGCTCCGACAATTCACCTAATTCAGGTGGAATGTTCCCCGAGATGTTGTTGTAGTATAGGCTGAGACTTTCCAGATGCTTCAATTGAGCGAGCACCGGAGGGATCTGCCCGGTGATTTCCACGTAATTCATACTGAGACTCTTGACGTGGCCGCCGGCGCAGCTCACGCCGAACCATTCACAAACGTGTGGGGATTCCAGCCAGCCACGCCTGTCCTTCCAGTCAGCGCCACCCGTGGCGTTGTAGAAAATAATTAGGGCTTCGCACTCAGATATGGACACGTCCGTCACCGAATCACAAAATGTAGCTGGCGGGCGGCAAGCCGAAAGCGATAGTTCAAGTATCAAGATGAAGAGGAGAATCCTGCCGGTCATTTTTGCGCCGCTTCCTAACATGATGGAATCGCCTGAGCCATGCTTCCCTCACTCGGGCGTCAACAGTAACGCCACAAGGTTGTCGATCTGTTCCTCGCTCAAACCCTCCTCATTCTTCCCTTCTGCACTTATTATGCCACATGAAAACAGCTCGCATACCCATCAAGAGTGGGGTATGAGGGTTTGCGGGCGGCAAAGCACGCCTGCAAACCCCAGGTTTCCCCACGTGCCTGACAATTTGGTTAGATAGCGGATAACTTTCTTCTTTATTGGTTCCGAGTAAAAGTTAAGCTGATATATTGGTTCAAATCCTAAATATCAACCTCAGACAGCCGCAGGCACCATGGTTGGTCCATTTCAAGATTTATTCATTTCAGAGTTAAACCCCGCCCAGCAGGAATCTGCTTCAGATCACGTCAACCGAAGCGAGGAATGGTTTCGTACTTCCGTGGAGGCGCTTCTCGATGGTCTGGCTATTTTCTCTTCCATTCGAGACCCGGATGGCCGCATTGTTGATTTTCGCTATGAATACATTAACGAGGCCGGTTGCCGGCTGAACCGGAGAAGCCGGACAGAACAGATCGGTCACACTTTGCTTGAAATGTTGCCCGCACATAAAGAGACAGGTCTTTTAGACGAGTACATCCAGGTCGTCGAAACGGGCAATCCTTATACCAGAGAGAGCGTTCAATACGAGGATGAATATGGCGGTGCCCAACGTCTGGCGCGGGTCTTTGATATTCGTGTTATCAGATTGGGCGATGGATTCGTCGCGCATTGGCGCGATGTAACGGAAAGAAAACGCCTGGAACAAAAGGAGACCGATCAGCGTATTCTGGCTGAGACCTTGGAAGAGACCGCCAGGTTTCTTAACAGCACCTTGTTGTTGGAAGAGGTGCTCGACCGCATCCTGCTGCTGGTCGAACGCGTGGTTCCATATGATGCGGCGCATATCATGCTGGTCGAGGCAGGCGAAGCGCGCATCGTGCGCTCACAAGGATACTCGGATCCCGGGCAGCAAGAGGCGATTTCCACACTTCGCATCCAGATCGAGAAAATCAAGAACCTGAAGATGATGGTGGAGACTGGCGAACCGGTTGCTATTCCCGATACCTGGGCCTCACCGGACTGGGTTATGTTGCCTGTTTCGCGTTGGATCCGCTCGTACGTCGGCGTCCCCATGCAGGTTAAAGGCCAGACTATCGGCTTTATCAACGCTAACAGCACTGAACCGGGTAGGTACGGCAGCGACAGCGCCCGCCGCCTGCAAGCCTTTGCTGACCAGGCTGCCCTGGCAATCGTGAACGCCCGTCTTTTTGAAGACATTCAGCGCTTTGCCCGCCAGTCAGCTCTGTTGAATGATATAACCAATGCCGCGGTCAGCGCTGCCGAAAAAAGTAAAATGCTGCAAAGACTTGCCGATCGTTTGGGGGAGTTAATCCATGCGGATGGCGCCTTTATCATGCTCTGGGATGAAGCCAACCAGAGGACGATCCCCGCCGCCGCCTACGGTGCATTAAGCGAGTCGTTCACATCGATTTCGTTAGAACCGGGCGAAATGACCCTGACGTCTTCAGTGTTGAAGGCCAACCGGGTTCTTGCAGTTGAGGACGTTGCCACATCACCTTATTTGAGCCCGCGTCTCGCCGCACAGCTGCCTGCCAGGGCTGTGCTGGGGCTTCCGTTGATCGCGGATGGCACCAAACTTGGCGCTGCGCTGATCAGTTTCAACCAGCCGCATCGCTTCGCAATCGAGGAAATTGAAATCGCCAAGCAGGCAGCTGCTCAGATTGCCCTGGCAGTCTGGAAGGCCCAACTTTTAGAGACCGAACGCGATCGCACTGCCCAGCTGGCTCGCGCGAATTCCTTCATCCTGGCGCTGGTGGAGGTCGCCGCTCAAATTGATGCGGCTTATGATGCGGATGAGGTCCTCAAGACCCTGGGATCTGAACTCAACAAGCTGGGAGTAACGTGTCTGGTTGCTTCTCATGCTGAAGATACTCGCACCTTGCAGATCCAATACGTTTCCTTGCGCTCGCGCGCGTTTGCCCTGGCAGAAAAGATTGCTGGGATCAGGATGCAAGAGCTCCAACTTTGTGGAGAGCAATTTCTATTCTATGAACGCGTTTTGGAAAACCGGCGGCCAGTTTTCTCGGCTGAGCCATTGAAGGTCCTGGCGGCTGCTGTTCCCGGCCGGAGCAACTCCTTTATGCGACGTTTAAGCAAAATTGCTGGAATCAGCGAAGGATCCAAGATGCTGTTTCTGCCTTTGATCGCGCGCGAGAAGGTGATTGGCACGCTGTGGCTGTGGGGGGAAAATTTGCTGGAGAGCGATCTCGCTTCAGCATCGATTTTCGGCAGCCAGGTCGCCGTTACTCTGGAGAATGCTCGCCTGTACAGCGAAATAAAACGGCTGGCGGTTACGGACGAATTGACCGGTCTATACAATCGCCGTGGCGGGCTAGAACTTGGCCAACGGGAATTCAAGAGTGCCACGCGCCATGCTCGGCCGCTTTCAGCGATCTTGCTGGATATCGATCATTTTAAGGACGTAAACGATACTTTTGGGCATATAATTGGCGACCAGGTTTTGCAGAGCATCACCGAACAATTCCGCAGTCACTTGCGTGTCACCGACATCGCCGTTCGATTTGGGGGTGAGGAATTCCTGATAATCTTACCGGAGGCCAATCTTGCTTCAGCTGTGGGAGTAGCTGAGCGACTGCGTGAACTGGTTGCGGAATTAATTGTTCATGTCAAAGGTGGCGCTGTCCAAATTACCATCAGCGCTGGTGTCGCTGAACGTACTCCCCGCATGCAAGATCTTATGGAACTGATCAGTCACGCCGATGAGGCCCTGTATTGTGCCAAGCACTCCGGTCGAAATCAAGTCTTCGCTGCCTAAAATAGTTTCCCTGGTGCGCCTTTAATTACTGTTCCCACCTGTTCCCCGCTCAACGCTCTTCTGAACGCACCGGATTCCGCCCCCGAAAAGATCAGCACGTCCAGCCCGGCAATCGCAGCCACCAATTCCAGGCTTTGGCTCACCTTACTCGCCATGCCTCCCGTTACATCCACCGCGTCCGCCTCCTTTACCGCTGGCAGGACTTCGGCAATGTTAGCTGAGGTGATCTCTGGGATAATGCGCTTGCGCTCGGGGTAGTCGGCCCAAACCCCTGGCTCCAGTCCAGCCAGGAGGATCCGCCGGGGCCGCAGCTGCCGCGCCAGGTAGTCGAAGAGGTCCTCAGTTGAGAGAATCGTCCCACCTCGAGTGCGGTCAAATGCGACGTCTCCGTATACCACCGGCAGCAGCCCGGCTTTCAAGGCGTTCCTGATAGGAGCCAGCGTCCAATCCACCACTTGCCCATCGTCAGCCATTGCCCCAGCGGAAGGCGGGAATATCAGCGCCGGCAGTCCGGCCTCATGCAGGATTTCCATAAATATCAAGTTAAGGGCGCGCGCCTCCCACCATACCTCTTGAAAGCCCTGCCATTCTTCAGTCGTCCTTACCCCCTTGCGTGTGCCGTAACGCTGGCCAACCACGTGTCCGAATGATCCCGAGCCGTGGCCCAAGACCAGCTGAAGAGAAGGCGCTTCCTGCAAAACCACGGAGATTTCCCTTGCCAGGCGGCGCATCACGTCAGGGTGCGCGGTATGCGGTTGCGCTTTGTCGGTGATCAGGGACCCGCCCAGCTTGAGCAGCTGCAAGTTCTCAAATTCATGTTCCCGCAAATTGTGTTCTTGGCCCAAGGTTTAAGCTCATCTCCTCTTGTCCACGGTCGTAATGATCGTACGCGTCGCTCCTGCTTCTTCAAGAGCGCGGGCGACCTCAGCAGCTATCTCTCCATCCGTGATGGCGATCATGTTGCCTCCCCGGCCCCCGCCGGATAGTTTTGCCCCCAGGGCCCCGGCGGCGCGGGCTGCTTCCACCAGCATGTCCAACTTTGCCGACGACACGCCCATTTCTCTCAGCAGTGTCTGGTTTTCATCCATCAACGATCCCAACGCCTCGCTGTGACCGTTTTCAATCGCCTCTCTGCCAGCCCGTACGATCTTCTCGACGGCTTCAAAGATCTGCTTATAAACCATGGGTTCTGCCTGAAGCGCCTTGCGCACGTCGCCCACGGTTACGGCGGTTGGGCTGGGTATTCCGGTATCGCCAATCACAATGGTGAAAGGCTTTGCCACTTCAAGTGTCTCGATTTGAGGATTACCCTCCATTTCGGAGCTGCGCTTGAAGTAGACTGGTCTGGCGTAGGTGACCACGGTATTGTCGATGCCGGATGGCGTGCCGTGATGGATCTTTTCCACGACGTAGGCCAGAGCTGAGACGCGCTCGTCCGGCAATGGCCGGCCCAGAAAGCCAGACAGCGCCCGGACAGCCGCAACCGAAACGGCTGCGCCCGATCCCAAGCCGGCTGCCAGCGGGATTGTCGAGGTGATCCGGATGGTTAGCGCGGGCGGCCGGTCGATCCCGAGTTCGGCCAGCACTCCCCGTATGGCGGCCGCCAGCGGGTCTTTCTGCGGAAGCTCCTCAAGGGTGGCATCCAGGTCAATGTTTGGCGCTTGAACCCGCACTTGCCCGGGTGTTCCACGCGGGTTGGCGGTCACGATCGCTTTCGCCTGCACCTGCGTGACGGGCACGGCGATGGCTGGGTGCCCATAAACCACCGCATGCTCTCCAAATAAAATGATTTTTCCTGGGGCCGAAGCGGAGATGGCTGGCATATAATTTATTGCGATGTCAAAAGGTCGGAATCAGGTAGAAGACTGCCATTACAGCCAGACCCCACAGTACGATGGTGATCTGCAACGGCCGGTCCGAATACAAAACCTCTTCCGGCGCGCCGCCGCTGTGTTTCATTTGAACCAGGTACAGGTAACGGAAGATGCCGTAGATTGCGAAGGGAATGGTAAGCATCATAGCATGATTCTCAGGTAGGTTGGGAGCTGAAAAGGTGTACAGGCTGTAGGCCACGATCGTCGTGGCGGACACGATAGTAATGAACTGGTCCAGGAGCGGGATGGTATAGCCGTCCAGCACACGGCGGTGCTGGTTTGCATCGTTCGCCAACAGGGCCAGCTCCGCCCGGCGCTTTCCAAAGCCGATGTACAGCGCCAGAAGCGTGGTGACGACGTACAGCCAGGGCGAAAAGCGCTCCACGGTGATCAGGGTAACCCCAGCCACCACTCGCAGCACGTAAAAGCTTGCCAAGACGAAAACATCTACCAGCGCCACGTGCTTTAGCCATTTTGAATATGCCAGGTTGAGCACCATGTAGGTAAGCAGGACGATTGCGAAGCTGCTCGAGAGCAAGTAGGCCAGCGGAAAGACCACCAGCAGAAGAACACCAGCCCCGATCCTGGCCACGTTAGGGGATAGATTCCCAGAGGCCAACGGGCGATTGCGCTTCTCGGGGTGCATTCGATCTGCCTGCAGATCCGCCAGATCATTGATGATGTACACGACGCTGGCCAAAAGGCAAAAGAGAATGAATCCAGCGGAGGTGTTCAACAACGCCGGCAAGTTATCCAGCTTGCGATCAAAGATCAGCGGTGTAAAAAGCAACGCGTTCTTCAACCACTGATATGGCCGCATGGTTTTAATCAGCGCTCTCAGACTCTGCAAAAACATGCGTGAATTATACAATGATTGCCGAGCTGAAGTATCTGAAATGCGTCACAACAAATAAAACTGCAAACTGTCTCATCTCAATACGTCGGGGGGATTGGTCCGACTATTCGTCTTCCGTGAAGACGAACTTCTGCCTTATAATGGTTGGATGACCGCAAATCCGGAAGAATCTTCCCCGCGCTTTCTAGTTGCGGGTAAGGTAACCCGAGATTTTGTTCTGCTCCCGGGCGGCGGGGCGCGTCTCGACGTACCAGGCGGCAATGCCCTCTATGCTGCCTCGGGCCTTGCGCTTTGGGAGCCCGAACCACCGCCGGGAGTTGTAGCGCGCGTCGGGGAGGACTATCCGCAGGAGTGGGTCGATGAATTCTTCCGGCGCGGCTTTGACATCCGCGGAATCCGGATCCTCCCGGAGGCTGTAGATGTACGTTCGTTCTACGCGTACATCGACCGAAATACACGTTCTGAGGACGACCCGGTCGCCCATTTTGCCCGGGTGGGTGTACCTTTCCCGCGCGCGCTGCTCGGTTACAACAATAACTCCTCCGCCCTGGATAGCCGCACGCGCCTATCCCAAATCTCCTTGCGCCAGGTAGATTTTGTTCCAGAGTACCTGGATGCCAGCAGCGCCCATATCTGCGCCCTCGATTACCTGACTCACAGCTTGCTTCCCGCGGTTCTTCGCCAGGCAGGCTTCGTAAATGTTACCCTGGAGCCTTCTTATGGTTATATGAACGCAAACTTTTGGGAAGACATCCCCTCACTGGTAACGGGTTTGACCGCTTTTGTCCCTTCTGATGAGGAAGTGCGTAATCTTTTTCTGGGCCGGACAACAGATATCTGGGAGATGGCCGCCGCCCTGTGCGACTTTGGTTGCGAATTTGTCGTAATTAAGTCTGGCCCGCGCGGCCAATTGCTTTATGATTCCGGTGCACGGAATCGCTGGGAGATCCCACCCTACCCGGCTAATGTCGTCGATCCGACCGGGGCTGGAGCTGCTTTTTGCGGTGGCTTCCTGGCCGGATACCGGCGCACCTATGACCCATTGGAGGCTGTCCTGCACGGGAACATCTCCGCCTCCCTGACCGTTGAGGGTCATGGTCCGTTCTATGCATTGGAAGGTTTACCCGGTCTTGCTCAGGCTCGTCTGGAGGCTCTACGCAACTCGGTTAGAAAGGTATAGATGCACACTGAAGTGGATCAAAAAGTCCTTGATTTGGCCATCCGGATCCAGCAAATTCCCTCCCCGACCTTTGAAGAAAACCGCCGGGCAAGTTTTATTCACCGGCGCTTCACAGAAGAAGCGCTGCGGAATGTTTCCATCGATCAGGTTGGCAACGTATATGCTTGCCTGCCCGGTTTGGGAAAGTCACCGCCGGTTGTGGTTTCCGCCCATTCCGATACCGTATTTCCGGAATCGACTGAGCTGAAAGTGAGGCAGTTAGCGGACAAAGTATCGGGTCCGGGCATTGGCGATAATTCGTTGGGAGTAGCTGGTTTGTTTGGACTGCTATGGAGCTTGAACCCGGTGAAAGACAACAAAGACGGTTCCGGCGATCGAGTAGTTGGAGCGGCGTCGATGCCTGGAGACCTGTGGCTGGTAGCAAACGTGGGTGAGGAAGGGCTGGGCGATTTAGCTGGCATGCGTGCAGTTGTCGACCGCTTTGCGGGCGATCCCCTGGCTTATATTGTCGTTGAAGGCATGGCGCTTGGACAGATATACCACCGCGCTTTAGCGGTCCGCCGGTTCCGAATTACTGCCCGGACGAAGGGCGGGCATTCCTGGGTGGATTATGGCAATCCATCTGCCATTCATTCCCTCTCAGCCTTTATCAACCACCTAACAGCATTGGAGCTGCCCAAATTTCCTCGCACGACTTTGAACGTGGGAGTGATCTCGGGCGGCACTTCGGTTAATACAATCGCCGCCCAAGCTTGCCTTGAATTGGATCTACGCTCGGAGGAATTGCCCAAATTAGAAGAGTTGGTCAGCCAAGTGGAAGAGCTGGTGCGCGCTTTTAATCGCTCAAAGATGCAGTTTGAGATTGAACTGATCGGTCACCGTCCTTCGGGGCAGATTCCGCCAGGCCACCCCCTCGTCAGGCTGGCCCAACGAAGCCTGAAGAGTCAGAT